>NZ_JAOQJL010000037.1:0-36182 GCF_025566965.1 Blautia ammoniilytica
CCGTTTTTTTGTTCCAGAAACAATATCTACTTTTCAAAGTTCACTGCCAGAGTTTCGCTGGCATGATCAATCAGAATTCCGAGAGATCATCTTTCTTAATCTGTCCGCATACCTCTTATTTGGAAATACCTATCATCTCCGTCGAAATAAAAAAGATATCACATACACCCCTAATGCTATCATAACAAGAGACGGCATAATACGCCCGATCATTCGAATCAGCACACTTAAAATCCCCACAAAGATCACAAGAGAGATCAGCTTCTCATACCAGGGCTTATCCTGAAAACTGTGAACCTGTCTCTTGTCTTCGCTATAGCTATCCCCGGAAAAGCCAGAATCTTCTGTAGAATACTCCTCATAGGATATATTGCCATTATCCGTATCTGTATCCAGAAGAGTCCTGGCGATCAGCCTGGGATCTCCAAGTTCGTTCAGCACATCCTGCTCTGATCTTCCCTTCATCACCTGGGACTGTATATAATCCTCATAATACCTTAAATGTGCAGCAATCTTCCCTTCATGCATCTGCCCGGTCAGCTGACTCTCCAAAATGTCTAAAAATCCTCTTCGATCCATGCTGTATCCAACCTCTCGTTCCATATCGTAATTGGGGCATTTCCTAACATCATGGCTTCATTTTATCATAAAGGACAGGGATATCCTATATACTTTTTCTAAAATTTCTATAATCTTTTTATCATTTTATGAATTTTGCACAAATTTAACTGTTATTTTTCTATCAATTAACATTGATAAATACTTGACAATCTCATCCACTTATGCTAAAGTGATTTCATCAGTTGAAAAGCTTCTGAATACTGACGGATTCGTGGAATTGACCACAGGGATTTCAGAAGTTGGACACAGCCGACCGTCTGGGCAGTATTTGATCTCATCAGATACTGCCCTTTTTTAACAGGATGATGGCATTGTACCCATCCTGTGGTCCGGCAGCAATGTTCCCGGAGAGTAAAGGCAGAATATTCCCGGAAGGCTATCAATATTTATTCAAAATCAGGAGGAGAAATTTATGGGATTCAAAACTGACATTGAGATCGCACAGGAATGCGAAATGAAGCCGATCACTGAGATCGCAGAAAAAGCAGGGATTGATGACAAATACCTGGAGCAGTACGGAAAGTACAAAGCAAAAATCGATTACAATCTTTTAAAAGAATCTGACAAAGAAAATGGAAAGCTGATCCTTGTGACTGCTATCAACCCTACACCGGCTGGTGAAGGTAAGACAACAACTACCGTTGGTCTGGCTGATGCAATGCAGAAAATGGGCAAAAGTGTTATGGTAGCTCTCCGTGAGCCATCCCTTGGACCGGTATTCGGTGTTAAAGGCGGTGCAGCAGGCGGCGGATATGCACAGGTTGTTCCTATGGAGGATATCAACCTTCACTTTACAGGTGATTTCCATGCCATCGGTGCAGCGAATAACCTGCTGGCAGCAATGATCGACAACCATATTTTCCAGGGAAATGCACTGAACATTGACCCACGTAAGATCACCTGGAGAAGATGTGTAGATATGAATGACCGTCAGCTTCGTAACGTAGTAGACGGCCTTGGCGGAAGAACAAACGGTATGCCTCGTGAAGACGGATACGACATCACGGTTGCATCTGAGATCATGGCTGTTCTTTGCCTTGCAAGTGACATCAAAGACCTGAAAGAACGTCTTTCCAGAATCATCATCGGATATACATATGGCAAACCATCAGAGCAGAAGCCGGTAACAGCTGGTGACCTTCACGCAGAGGGCGCTATGACTGCACTTCTTAAAGATGCCCTGAAGCCAAACCTTGTACAGACACTGGAGCATGTACCGGCCATCGTACACGGCGGACCATTCGCAAACATCGCTCACGGATGCAACTCTGTAACTGCTACAAAAATGGCCTTAAAGCTGGCTGATTACACCATCACAGAGGCTGGTTTTGGTGCTGACCTTGGTGCAGAGAAATTCCTGGATATCAAATGCCGTATGGCAGGCCTGAAGCCAAACGCAGTAGTGATCGTAGCCACTGTACGTGCACTGAAATACAACGGCGGCGTTCCGAAGGCTGACCTGAACAATGAGAATCTGGAAGCACTGGAGAAAGGTCTTCCCAACCTTCTGAAACATGTAAGCAATATCCGCAACGTATACAAACTGCCATGTGTAGTAGCTATCAACGCATTCCCAACAGATACTAAGGCAGAGCTTGACCTGGTAGAAGCAAAATGTAAAGAGCTTGGCGTAAACGTAGCGCTTTCCGAAGTATGGGCAAAGGGCGGCGAAGGCGGTCTGAAGCTGGCTGAGGAAGTAGTACGTCTGTGTGATGAGCCAAACGACTTCACATATTCCTATGAGCTGGAAGGCTCCATTGAAGACAAGCTGAACCAGATCGTTCAGAAGATCTATGGCGGTAAGAGAGTTGTTCTTACAGCAAATGCCCAGAAACAGGCAAAACAGTTAGAGGCTCTTGGCTTTGGCAACTGCCCGATCTGTGTAGCTAAGACACAGTACAGCCTGACAGATGACCAGACCAAGCTTGGCGCTCCTACAGATTTTGAGGTAACAGTACGTAACCTGAAGATTTCTGCAGGTGCCGGTTTCATCGTAGCACTTACCGGCGAGATCATGACCATGCCAGGACTTCCGAAGGTACCGGCTGCTGAGAAGATCGACGTAGACGAGAATGGAAAGATCACAGGTCTTTTCTAATAGAAATTCAACCTTGACAAATACTTTCTCTTATAGATATAATACTTCCAATAAGAGGGAGTAGCTGCCACAGGCATGGACCTTTATCAGGGTTTCATCCAGTGGATTTTCAGGCGTCAGAACGGCCACCAGTACAGTGACCCGCCTAAAATTGAAATAGCAAGACTTTTATTACAGTATGTTTATTGTTCATTCAGCAAATACTGTAATAAAAGTCTTTTTTATTTACTATAAATTCACGGGCAGCAGTCATGAAAGAAACATGCTTGTACTAGTACATCGTTTCTCTCTCTCAAAATCCATTTTTCAGGAGGAAAATCATGAGTTTTTTAATTGAAGGAGTCCAGGCTCTCACCTGGCAGCAGGTGGTTATGTACGCAGTAGGTATCCTGCTGATCTATCTGGCAATCGAAAAAGGTTATGAACCATCCCTGCTTTTACCAATGGGATTTGGCGCCATTCTGGTTAATCTTCCCTTTACAGGTGTACTTGATCAGACCCTTCAGGGCGGCATTCAGGCAAACGGAGTGATCGAATGGCTGTACAATGTAGGGATCAATGCTTCCGAGGCTATGCCCATCCTGTTGTTTATCGGTATCGGAGCAATGATCGATTTTGGTCCACTGCTTTCTACCCCACAGATGTTTTTATTTGGTGCCGGTGCACAGTTCGGGATCTTTGCAGCAATCCTGCTGGCAACCGTTCTTGGTTTTGACCTGAAGGATGCAGCCTCCATCGGTATCATCGGTGCTGCTGACGGTCCTACCTCCATCCTGGTATCCCAGGTCCTGCACTCAAAATATATAGGTGCCATAGCAGTAGCCGCCTATTCCTATATGGCGCTGGTTCCCATTATACAGCCTTTTGCCATCCGGCTTGTTACAACAAAAAAAGAACGCCAGATCCATATGGAATACAATCCGGCTTCTGTTTCCAGGAAAATGCGTATTGCATTCCCTATTGTTGTTACTATGATCGTAGGACTGGTAGCACCACAGTCTGTGGCCCTTGTAGGATTCCTGATGTTTGGTAATCTGATCCGTGAGTGCGGCGTACTTGGCACCATGTCCGATACCGCTCAGAATACACTCGCCAACCTGATCACATTATTACTTGGTATTTCCATTTCCTTCAGCATGCGTGCAGAATACTTTGTTACAAAAGGTACTTTAATGGTTATGCTGATCGGACTTTTTGCCTTTGTAATGGACTCTATAGGCGGTGTACTTCTTGCCAAATTTATGAACCTGTTCCTTAAGAAAAAAATCAATCCCATGGTTGGCGCAGCTGGAATCTCTGCATTCCCCATGTCTTCCCGCGTGATCCAGAAAATGGCACTTGAAGAAGACCCAAGCAATGTTATCCTGATGCACGCAGCCGGAGCCAATGTATCCGGTCAGATCGCTTCTGTTATCGCAGGAGGACTTGTGATCAATCTGGTAACAAGCCTGCTTTAAAGATTCATAATTATAATGTATAGACGTAGGAGGGAATCTCAATGAATACAGAGAATATAATGGCAGCCCTGGAAATCATGGGCAAAGGAATGGCTGGTATTTTTGTAGCCATCCTGTTGATCATGCTTTGTGTATGGATCATGGGAAGGTTAGGTAAAAAATAATGAAATATAAAATGATGGCAGTGGACATGGACGGAACTCTTTTAAATGATTCCAAGGAGATTTCTCCCAGAACTGCTCAGGCGATCAGGAAAGCTGTTGCACAGGGATTTCTATTCACCCTGTGCACCGGACGTCCCATCCAGGGTGTAGAAAGATACAGTCAGTTCCTTGGTCTTCAGGCTCCTTTGATCACCTATAACGGTGCCATGATCATACGTTCTGACACCAAGGAGATCCTGTACAAACAGGAACTTTTACCAGAAGATATACATAAGATATTAGAATTCGGCCGGAATTATAATACCACCATGTGTATCTGGTCCGGCAATCGGCTTTATGGGAATGTTTTGAATGATCAGATCCATGCCTATAAGAAAAACACTGGCGTCGAGCCTGTCCTTATGGAAGACGAAGATGCTTTGATCCGCCAGGGCGTTACTAAGATCCTGTGGATCGATACAGAAGAAAAGATCAAAAAGATACAGGAAGAACTCCCTGGAGATGCTTTTTCCCAGGTAACTTTCTGTACTTCCCAGACCACTTATCTGGAGTTTTTCAACAGTCAGGTATCCAAGGCCAGGGCTATGGAACGGCTGGGACAGCTTTTTAATATCCGTCAGGAAGAGATGATTGCAGTAGGCGATGGCCTGAATGACCTGCCTATGATCGAATATGCCGGTCTTGGCGTTGCCATGGAAAATGCACAGGCCCAGGTAAAAACCCGGGCCCGGTACATTACCTCTTCCAATGAGGAAGACGGTGTTGGTAAAGTTCTTGAAAAATTTGTTTTAAAATAAAGGCTTCATCGTTGGATATAATTCACGGAATTTCTGGTATCTTGCTTCATACTTTTCCACAAGAGCCGGTTCCGGTTCCACAGTATCCACAATCTTTGTAAGCTTCTTTCCAATGGTTTCCACATCCGGGTAGGCGCCGCAGCCAACTGCTGCAAGCATGGCGCCGCCCAGTGACGGGCCTTCTTCCACTTCCAATACATCCACCTTAAGGTTCATAATATTGGCGATCATTTTTTTCCAAAGCGGGCTCTTTGCACCACCGCCGCAGATCTTTGTACGTTCTATCTGGATCCCCAGGCTTCTTGCCACTTCCAGGGAATCCCGAAGACCAAATGCAACGCCTTCCAATACGGCCTGTGTCATATCAGCCCGTGTGGTATCCATAGTCATGCCAAAGAATACGCCTCTTGCATCCGGATTGTTATGAGGAGAGCGTTCTCCCATCAAATACGGCAGAAAATACACATGATTCTCACCTAATTCTTTGATCGGTGCCTGCTCCGCACCATAATCCTTTGTTCCAAGGATCTCTTCTGACCACCATTTATTACAGGAAGCTGCACTAAGCATACATCCCATCAGATGGTAGCTGCCATCTGCATGGCAGAAAGAATGAAGTGCATTATTCTGATCTACTCCGAATTCTTTGCTGGAAATAAAAATAGTTCCGGAAGTACCAAGAGAAATATTACACTGACCGTCTCCTACAGTACCTGTACCCACAGCTGCGGCCGCATTATCTCCAGCTCCTGCCACGATCTTCACCTCTGGTGAAAAACCAAGTTCAGCTGCCAGTTCCGGCTTAAGAGTACCTACAACCTCCCAGCTTTCATATAGTTTGGGAAGCTGTTCTCTTGTGATCCCGCAGATCCGGATCATTTCCTCAGACCAGCATCTGTTCTTTACATCCAGAAGAAGCATACCGGATGCGTCAGATACATCCGTGCAGAAGGAACCGGACAGACGGTAAGCCAGATAATCCTTTGGAAGCATGATCTTTACGATCTTTGCAAAATTGTCAGGCTCATTTTTCTTCATCCACAGGATCTTTGGTGCTGTAAATCCTGCAAAAGCAATATTTGCAGTATATGCGGACAGTTTATCCTTACCAACCACCTGATTCAGGTAATCAGTCTCTTCTCCCGTGCGTCCGTCATTCCACAGAATTGCAGGACGGATCACCTGATCCTCTTTGTCCAGAGTTACCAGCCCATGCATCTGGCCTCCAAAACCAATGCCTGCCACCTGGGATCTGTCGATCCCAGCGGTCAGCTCTTTCATCCCCTCCATGCTTTTCTCAAACCAGTCAGAAGGATTCTGCTCTGACCAGCCTGGATGTGGGAAATATAATGGATATTCTTTTGATACGATATTACAGATCTTTCCGGACTCTTCCATGAGAAGAAGCTTTACAGCGGAAGTGCCCAGGTCAATACCGATATAGTACATACTCAATTACCCCCATGGATTCTCCGTCGGATATCTTACGCCTGCCGGCTGATTATAACCGATCTCATCTACCGGAACTCCGATATACTTAAATACTTCAAACAATGCTTTTCCGTAATGTCCAAATGCAACTGCACCATGATGTGGGAAATTCTTCTCGATCAATACATGACGGTAGAAACGTCCCATCTCCGGAATTGCGAAAATACCAATTGATCCGAAAGAACGTGTTGCAACCGGCAGGATCTCACCATGTGCAATATAAGCACGAAGCTTGTTGTCAGAAGTGCTCTGCAGACGATAGAAAGTAATATCTCCAGGCACCAGATCACCTTCCAGTGTACCCTGTGTTACTTCCTCAGGCAGGCTCCTTGCCATGATCATCTGATACTTCATTGTGCAGGAAGACAGCTTGCCTGCTGCTGTATTTCCACAATGGAATCCCATAAATGTATCCTTCTGCGTATAATTAAATTTGCCTTTGATATCGCTTTCGTACATATCATTTGGTACAGTGTTGTTGATGTCAAGAAGTGTTACAGTATCATTACTGATCACTGCACCGATATACTCACTTAATGCACCGTAAATATCAACCTCGCAGGATACCGGGATGCCCTGTGCTGCAAGACGACCGTTCACATAGCATGGCACAAATCCGAACTGTGTCTGGAATGCAGGCCAGCATTTGCCTGCAATGGCAACAAATTTACGATAGCCTTTGTGCTCCTCTACCCAGTCCTTTAAGGTCAGCTCATACTGTGCAAGCTTTGGCAGGATCTCTGGCTTTTTATTACCTGCTCCAAGCTCTGCAGCCATCTCTTCTGCCAGTGCCGGGATTCTTTCGTCTCCTGCATGTTTGTTGAATGCTTCAAAAAGGTCAAGCTCTGAGTTCTCCTCAATCTCAACCCCTAAGTTGTACAGCTGCTGAATCGGTGCATTACATGCAAGGAAGTTCAATGGACGAGGTCCAAAGCTGATAATCTTAAGATTGTTCAGTGCATATACAGCCTTTGCAACAGGTACAAAATCATGGATCATATCTGCACATTCTTCTGCATTTCCAACCGGATATTCCGGAATATAAGCTTTAATATTGCGAAGCTTAAGATTGTAGCTTGCATTTAACATACCGCAGTATGCGTCTCCACGGCCCTGTACCAGGTCATCTCCGGACTCTTCTGCTGCTGCCAGGAACATCTTTGGTCCATCAAAATGCTTTGCAAGCAGGGTCTCAGAAATCTCAGGCCCGAAGTTACCAAGATAAACAGCCAGTGCATTACAGCCAGCTGCTTTAATATCCTCCAGTGCCTGTACCATGTGGATCTCACTTTCTACAATACAGACAGGACATTCATAAATCTCAGAAGCATCATATTTCTCTGTGTAAGCTTTCACCAGTGCTTCTCTTCTTGTAACAGAAAGAGACTCCGGAAAACAATCTCTGCTTACTGCAACAATTCCAATCTTGATCTGTGGCATATTATTCATCATGATATTATCCTCCTTATTCCTCATCCAATGAAATGTTTTTACCTTTTAATCCGTTAAATGCACCCTGGATCTTTGCATCCTCATGTGCGATCAGCCATTTATTCTTAGCAGTCTGAAGTCTGTCTTCCCCATCGGTCTCTGTCTGGAAAGTCAGATCTGTATTTGTCCCTCTTGGAAGAACTACCACGCACTGAAAGCCTGTATCATTTACATGACATGGTGCGTAATGAAGTGTAGTAGCATAAACCTCAATGCCTGTTCCTGCCGGTACCAGATATGCCTCAATATTCGCTGTGTCATATGTAAAATCCGGTGCAATATCCTGCTGATGTCCGATCAGCAGCACCAGATCTGTTACAGCCACATTGATTTCTGAATTGCGATGGTATTCCACTGCATTCAGTTTCCTGTTATGTCCATTACAGTATCCGATCTCAATAGGAAGTCCGCCATAGCCTTTGTTCTGGAGTTCCCTGGCCACATCCAGGCTTTCCAGTTCTTCTACGGAAGCTACATAGATCACATTTTCCGGTACAGGTGTATGCTTCATCTCCCTGATCAGTGCTGTAAAATCATACCCCTCCAGAACCTTTCCATATTTGCGGAAAGAGTCATCTGTTACATTTTGAATCTTCACCTCTTTACCTCCTTGCCATAAGTTTTTTGTTTATCGATAAAAAAAGCATACCATAAACAGGTATGCTTTTCGTCTTTTTTATTGTCTATTCCATGTCACTTTTTTGACCTTTTTTCTCTTTCCACTGCACTGGGCAGGATCTGGTATCTTTTTTGGAATTCCTTGGCAAATGATCTGTTGCTGGCAAATCCGTTATCCAGTGCAATCTGACTGATTGTATGGTCAGTATTCATCAGTTCTCTGTATGCATATGCCATTCGGATATCCTGAAGATATGACTTAAAATTGACTTTTGCATATTTTTTGAACATTCGTGACAAATAAGCCTCCGAATAGCCAAAAAGGGCTGCCATTTCTGAAAGCTTTAAATCTTCCCTGTAATGCTCCCTCATATAAGAAGTGATCTTTGACAGTGCATCAAGCCTGCGGCTGGCGTGAATCTCCTGTCTGGCAGCTTCTGATTCACGATAATCACGGATCATAAGAAACAGAATATTGTAATACAATGCCATAGTCCGGAACTCGTATCCGTCTCCTTCCTGATGATACACATTGTAAAGCTCTTCCACAAAAAAGGCCAGCTTCCGGTTGTCCGGGATCTTCTCATCCTGGTGCCCACTCATACGGGCAGCACTTTTAAACCGGATAAACCTTTGGGCAGTAAAATAATCCTGGAACTGCTTCAAAGGGATCTGCAGCACAATGGTCCGGTTCTTGTGTGGAGCCTGCACTGAATGAACCTCATTGGAATTGATAATGATCAGCTCACCGGCCTCCAATGGATACTCCTGATCATTTAAAAAAAGGGAAAGATGCCCTTCCTGCACAGCAAAAATCTCCACAGAGGTATGCCAGTGCTTTTCTCTTGCATAATTCCCATTCATTCCTTCAAATATAAATAGTTTAAAAGGCACCCCTTCATTTGGGATGATCAGTTCATGCTGAAATTCCATATATTATACCTTCTATTATACCTTCTTTCGCAAGTTTGCAAATCACATTTAGCAATTCTGTAAATCACCCATTTAGTAATTTCGCAAATCACTCATTTAGTAATTTCACAAATCACCTATTGTCTTTCCACAGGAAATTACCTATAATAAAGCTTAGTATTGCTTTGTGCTTCGCACTCCTGCAATCATCTTTTTTATTGGAGGCTGTTATGAAATTTATTTATCCTGCGGTTTTTAAAAAGACAGAAAACGGCACATACCACGGCTACTTTCCGGACCTGGAAAGCTGCTACGGAGACGGAGATACCCTGGATGAAGCCATAGAAAGTGCCAATGCGGCAGCTTATGACTGGATCACACTGGAGCTTGCAGAAGATGAACCTGCAATGCCCCCTATCTCAGACGAAAGCGATCTTGACCTTAAAGAAGGAGAGATCGTCCGCAACATCTCTGTAAATATCCGATTTTATGAAGGCTGGGACGAATGATCGCCCCAGCTGTTCTTTTATCTGATCCGACCAGTCATATGGATGCTGAATTCGTACCGATCGCCAACCAGCTTATTATCAACATATTCGAAAGGACCTTTCTCAGTATATCCAATCCTTCGGCTTCGCAGCAGGGCTGCCCCCTGTTTCAAATGAAGCACCTGGGCCTCCAGATAGTCCGCATTCACCGCTGAGAATGTATCATCTGCTTCTGTCACCACCACCCCATATGTGTTTTCCAGGAAATTATATAAGCCTACAAATTTGCCTGCATATTGTTCAAAACCAGGGATCTGGTTCTTCACAAGGTAATTATTCATAAGAGCAATGGGCTTATCATCAGCATATAAAATTCTCTGGATCAGATAAACCGTTACCTCAGGTTCCAGTTTCAGCTTCTCTCGCACAATCTCCGGTGGTTGCACCAGTTGGATATTTACCCCTTCTACTGTGATATTATATCCTTTTCTTTTTAATGTTTCCGTAATAGAAGTGACTGTATTCAGCTGCTGAGTTGTTGAGATGTCCCGTACTTCCGTGCCTTTACCTTGGACCACTTTTACATAACCTTCATCCGAAAGCATGGCGATAGCTCGCCGCACAGTGATCCTGCTCACAGCATAAATTTTCTCCAGGTCACGTTCTGTAGGAAGAAGCATCCCCGGTTTGTAGGCGCCTTCCTTGATCAGCTTTTTAATGCTTAAATAAACCGTCATGTAAGCTGTTACCTTTTGCATATTTTCTCCGTAATCCTTTTAATCTGAAGTGTAATTTATACTATTTATTTCTATATTATCCCATTTTTCAGATAATGTAAACACATAAGCGTCAAAGCACCTCAACAGTAACCCTTTAAATCATATTTTCTTTCATGTAATCTCCCACATCAGATAGCACCTGGCTTGTATAAGAAAATACCTTCATAAGCTTCTCATATTTCTCTGCTTTTTCCTGCTCTGGATTACATTCCAGTTCTTTTATATGAAGCTTCTCGATAATACTGTAATCCTTAAGAACCCCCACTGCTTTTGCAGCAATAGCAGCTGCACCGATAGACGCAGCATTCTGATCAATGTTACTCTTAATGATCGGTCTATTAAATATATCTGCAAACATCTGCATCCAATATGGATTTCTGGCTCCGCCGCCACAGAACTGAATTCCTTTTTCAAGTTCAGCATGTTTCTCCAATTCATCTAAAGACAGCTTCAGATTCATGGCAATCCCTTCCATGGCTGCATGTACCAGTTCTGCTCTTCCTGTTCCCAGATTCAGCCCCAGGAAAGCCCCTCGGATATTTACAGATTTATCCTGTGAAGTACCTCCTGCAAGACTGGGATTAAAGATCACTCCATTGGATCCAGGCGGAAGCTCTCTGATTTCCTCGGTCATTACTCTGTATGGATCTTCTTTTTCAAGAAGATCCTTGCACAGGGTATCCCGCACCCACCTAAAAGAGCTTCCTCCTGCAAAGATAGAGAAGGCGGATGTATACATATTCTCCTGAATATGTGCGAATACATATGGCTTTGTCTTAAAATCCAGTACCGGCTCTTTTGTATTTACAGCGATCCAGGAAGAGGAGCCAAGAGAGGTATAGACTCTCCCTTCCCTTCCGCCTACGCTCCCCAAAGCCATGCAGGCATTGTCCACACCGCCACAGGCTACCTTTGTTCCGGGAGCAAGACCGGTTTGTGCAGCAGCTTCTTCAGTAACCTCTCCCACAATTCCATGAGAAGGGATGATCTCTGGAAAGATTTCTTTACTGATTCCTGCCACAGCAAGGATCTCATCAGACATTTTTCTTTTTTTCAGGTCAAAAGCTCCTGTACCGGATGCATAGGAATCATCCATATACATCTTTCCCGTAAGCTTATAGTTAATAAAATCTTTAGATCCCAGCACCTTCCAGGTTTTTTCATAAACCTGAGGCTGATTCTTCTTCATCCACATCAACTTAAAAATGGAATAGCATGGTGCCGGAAATCCGTTTCCGGTCCGCATATACCAGTCTTCTTCACTGAAGCTTTCAAAGAACTCCTTTGCTTCTGTTTCTGCCCTGGTGTCAGACCAGATGGGAACCATCTGAAGAAGCATATTGCCATTTTTATCCATAGGAACTGTCACCAGACTATGACCGCTAAGTGCAAGACTTACGATCTCTGCCGGATCTGTTCCTGTTTCTTCCAGCAGCTTTCTTGTGCTTTTTGCCACTCCATTCCACCAGTCCTGGGGAGCCTGCTCATGAAAGTTCCCACCAGTATATTTTGTCCCATATTCAATAAATGAATTTGCAAGTACACCAAGCTGTTCATCAAATAGGCTTGCCTTTACACCGCCTGTTCCAAGATCATATGAAATAAACTTCTTCATTCCCATCACCACACTTTTGCTATATTATTGTCTGGAAAATTCTTCACAGATTGTTACGCCATTACTGGTGCCAATACGCTCTGCGCCTGCATCGATCATCTTTTTACAGGTTTCCCAGTCACGGATACCGCCGGCAGCTTTTACCTTTACTTCATCTCCAACAATATCTTTCATCAGTTTTACATCTTCAGGTGTTGCCCCTGAAGTACCGAATCCTGTACTTGTCTTAATAAAATCAGGTTTTACTTCTTTTGCGATCAGAGCTGCTCGCTTGATCTCTTCTTTTGTCAGATAGCAATTCTCAAAGATTACTTTTGAGAGAACACCGGCTTTACGGCAGATTCCTACGATAGTTTCCATTTCTTTTTTGATGTACTCATCATCACCCATTTTCAGTTTGCCGATATTCAGCACGTAATCGATCTCATCTGCACCTTCTTTGATAGCCTGCTCTGTTTCAAAAGCCTTTGTTTCAATGGTAGTCTGTCCCAAAGGGAAAGAAATTGCAGCACCAACATGTACTTTGCAGCCTTCCAGAAGTTCCTTACACATTTTGACAGGATAAGAATTGATGGCTACCATTGCAAATCCATTTTCTCTTGCCTCACCACACAGCTTCTCAAAATCTGCCTTTGTTGCATATGCTTTCAAAAATGTATGGTCGATCATACCTGCCAGCTGCTCTCTTGTAATCTCATTAATGTTCATTTTTTCATCCTCCTGATTTTGTCTGTCATTTTCTGTCATTTTTATTTTATATATGTTTATATCACGGAATTTGTATTCCAATTTTATTCAAAACTTTGTACGATCTCAAGTGCTGATTTTGTTCCAATGCCGAAACGCTCCACACCCATATCAACCATTGCAAGGAAATCCTCTTTTGTACGGATACCGCCGGCTACTTTCAACTTGATCCTGCCTTTTGTAAAGTCTTTGATCTTGCGGATTCTATCCAGATCCAGTGGTGCAGGTACCCAGCCTGTGCCTGTTTTTACAAAATCTGCTCCAGATGCGATCACAAGCTCACATGCTTTCAACATTTCTTCATCTGTAAGACAGTTGATCTCAATGATTACCTTTGTCAGGATATTGGAAGGGATCACACTGAGCACTTCCTTCAGTTCGTTTTCTACATAGTCGTACTCGTCGCTTTTCAGCTTTCCAACGTTCATGACCACGTCGATCTCCTGGGCCCCATCTTCTACCAGTCTTTTCGCTTCCATTACTTTAATCTCTGTACAATGACCACCACCTGGGAAACCTGCCGGACCTCCAACATAAATATCCGGTTCATCCTTCAGCAGTTCCGCTACTGTTTTGGTCCAGCTTGGAAGAGCATGTACATTAATAAACTTATATTTTTTTGCAATGTCCACCACTTCCTGAATATCCTTCAGTCCATGGTGGGTTCTGACTGCACTGATGTCAATCAATCTAGCTGCTTCATATGCGTTCATTCTCAACACTCCTTTTTCATAATTGTTCCGGTGCTTTCTCCACTACACCGATTTCCAGTTCAAATAATTTTTCCTCACCAGGCTGTATGTATTCCAGCTCTCCACGTCTGCGCACAACGTCTCTTCCTTCCGGAATCGCATTGGACGGTTCCAGCCCTACTACATAGTCCCCTTCTCCCATCATCTTCCATTCTCCGAAATGAGAAAACTGTTCCGTTGAAAAGGCTACATATGCACCCAGATTTACATCCGGATTATAAAGGACGGCTTTCGTCTCCTTACCTGGCAGCTTATGATAAAATACCTGCTCTGCATAATCATGGGTAGGCTTCTGAAATTCAAAGCATTTCTCAACCACGCCCTCACTATCTCTTGCTGTCACTACAGTTCCTTTAGGTTCTATCAAAATAGTGTTTTCACTAACGATCGGGTACCCAAAATTACAGTGATAAAGAAGCATAAACGGCTGCTGGTTAAAGCCCTGATTCTGGATCTTGTCTGTGATCTTCAGACTTTTGCCTCCCAGTTTTGTCTCAATCTCTCTTATAAGAACAATATTCTCGCCAAACACACTGCTTTCTCTTACCTGTCCACGGATCTTCAGGATATACTCATCCCCGTCCCAGTATTTTTCAATGCAAACACCATCTGCCGGTGTATTACTAATCCTTCCATGAAGCCCAAGAGACTGTCCATCATCCTCGCAAGGTGCCCCAAAATAAGTTAATCCGCATGTTGTGACAAGTCCGCAAAAGAATCCGCGCAGGAAGGATAATCCGTCTTTTTCAAAATATGCCGGATGTGTTACTCCTGTTTTACTGATAAAGGAAAGTGCTTTTCCATTATACTCTGCCCATGCAATATCCATGCCTCTTGTTGGAAGGACTGTAAAATGCAGTCCTCCTCCGGTTTTCACTTCAATAGCACGAACACCATCCGCCTTTCCCTCTGAAAGTACACAGGGCCTTGCATCAGCAACCTGTGAAGGATCACCCACATATTTCATAAATTCCTCTTTTGTCAATTTCTTTCCATATAATTCCATTTACATCCTCCTTAAAGCTTAGCAAGCTGGTCTCCCATGTCACAAAGCATGTCAGTAAACTGATTATAAAGATCCATCTCTTTATTATAAAATTCCATATTTTCAGGAATAGGTTTTACGTATTCTTCTACCTGATGAAGAGCATCGATCCGTTCAAAATCTTTCCATATGCCAGCTCCAACTGCTGCACATGCTGCTGCGCCAAGAGCTGCTGCCTGCTGATCAATATTTGTCTTCACCACATTCATTCCATAAATATCTGCATAGATCTGTCTCCACAAGGAAGACTTGGAACCGCCTCCCACAAGAAGCATCTCATCTCCCACACTGGTTAGCTTACGAATCTCATCCAGACAGGAACGAAGTCCCATAGTGATGCCTTCCATGGTTGCCCGGATCACATCTGCCCTTGTATGGATCAAATCCAAACCAATATAAGATCCTCTTAAATTATAGCTTTTATTCATAGGCATTCCGCCTCCAAGACTGGGATTAAAGATCAGTCTGTTGGCTCCTACTGGGGATTTGGATGCCTCACGGGTCATATAATCGTATTCATCCTCCCCAGTCTCTTTTGCAGCTGCTGTAAACTCGTGTGCCAACTGATCTCTGAACCAGCGGAATGCTGTTCCCCCTGCAGTTACACAAAGTGCAGATGCGTAAAAGCCAGGTACTACGTGAGTAAATACATATGGTCTTGTATTTATATCTAATAATGGTTCTGTAGAGGATACGGCGATCCAGGAGGAAGAGCCAAGGGAATTGTAAGCCCGTCCTTCTTTAAAAGCTTTTGCTCCAAGTGCCATACAGGAATTATCCACACCACCGCAGACAACCTTTACGCCAGCTTTCAGCCCCAGGCATCTTGCCGCTTCTTCTGACATCAGGCCAACCACATCTGTTGATTTGATCACCTCTGGGAAAAGATCTCTGTCAAATCCCATTGCGTCCATCAATTCCTCTGAATAATCCCATTTCAGAAGATCCCAAACTCCGCATCCGGATGCATAAGATGGATCTGTACAAATCCTGCCAGTCAGTTTATAGTTAATATAATCTTTTGTTCCGATAATTTTCTTTGTTTTTTTAAACATTTCAGGTTCATGGTTTCTATACCACATCATCTTAAATGCAGTATAAAATCCTGCTGTGAAACCATTTCCTGTCATCTGATACCATTTTTTCTCATCATAGGTCTTAAAAAACTCATCAGCTTCTTTGATTGCTCTTCCATCAGACCAGATGGGGGTATACTCCCGAAGAAGTTCCCCATCTTCTCCAATGGGTACTGTTCCAAGAGAATGCCCGGAAATTCCACAGGCTATGATCTCTTCCGGATCCACCCCTGACCGCTTCAGAAGCTTTGCTGTACTTTGCACAACCGCATTCCACCAGTCCTCCGGGCGCTGCTCATGCCATCCATGAGCAGGATAATAGGTATTATATGAAGTAAAATCAGACGCAAGGCAATTTCCTTCTTCATCATACAATGATGCTTTATTTCCTCCGGTTCCAAGATCCCATGCAATAATTTTTTTCCCCATAATAGCCTCCTTTTCCGGCATATAACTCTCTGGATTTTTATAGTTTTAAATAGTTAAATAAAGAGTTCCTGCTTCTTCTCTTTCTTTTGCTTCCCCAAGGATTTTCTCTGAAGCTCTGGTTCCGCAGCGTACTACTCCGATAGACATCAGCGCCAGACAGTCATCCAGTGTGCGGATACCGCCTGCTGCTTTAACCTTCATCCCCTGTGCATGATCAACCATCACCTGCATGTCCGAAAGCACTGCACCGCCGCCTGCATACCCGGTAGAAGATTTGATAAAATCTGCCCCTGCATTTTTAGCAAGCTGGCAGGCTTTCACAATCTGATCTTCTGTAAGGTAATAATTTTCAAAGATTACTTTCAGAAGTGCGCCACCTTCATGAGCAGCGGCTGCAACCTCTGCGATCTCGTTCTCCACATAGTCGTATTCTCCTGAAAGAAATCTGCCTATGTTCATAACCATATCTACTTCCACTGCGCCCTTTGCAACAGCGTCTTTTGTTTCAAATACCTTTGTCTCCTTTGTACAGGTACCATGAGGAAAGCCGATAACTGTAGTAACAAGAACGCCTGTACCCTTCAGTTCTTTATCTGCGATTTCCACATCAGATGGCCTGACGCATACAGAAATGCAATGATACTTTGCAGCCAGTGCACAGCCTTCTTTCAAACCTTCAACTGTAATATCCGGTCTTAACAGAGAATGGTCAATAGTATCTGCTACATCCTGTACTGTGATTTTTTTATTCATGTTAGTGTCTTCCCTCCTCATATTCTTCAGCTGAACGTTTTCTGTCGTCCAACTCGTCCTGTGTCACTGCATCTTCCAATGTATAGGAAAGAATCTTAACCTGATCTGCCTCATCGTTCATCAGCTCACCGCGCTTGTATCCGTGATGCATAACCATGATACGGTCTGCCAGGGAAAGGATCTCCGGCATTTCAGAAGACAGAAGGATAACTGCTACTCCTTCTTTTGCAAGATCATCAATAATCTTGTAAATCTCATTTTTTGCACCAATATCAATTCCATGGGTAGGCTCATCCATAAATAGCACTTTCGGCTCATTCATCAGCCATCTGGCAACAATAGTCTTCTGCTGGTTTCCTCCTGAAAGACTGGAAACAGGCGTATCCAATGTAGGAGTTTTTACTCTCAGCTTTTCCCTGTAAGCCTGGGCAATGCTGTTACTCTCCTGCACATTTCGGATCCCCATTTTTGCTTTCTGTTTCTCATAAACGATCATCTCGTTCTCTTTTACAGACATTTTCAGGAAAAGTCCCTGAATCTTGCGGCCTTCCGGGATCAGTCCAATTCCCAGCTTGATCGCATCATTACAGTCATTGATGTGAACCTCTTCCCCATTCCAGAAAATCTGTCCGGACTTCATTTTATTAGCTCCGAAAATACACTGAAGCACTTCTGTACGTCCTGCTCCCACCAGACCTGTCAGTCCTAAAACCTCGCCCGGATACAAGTCAAAGGAAACGTTTTTCACTTTCCCTGCCATATCATAAAGATTTCGCACAGACAGAATGGGTTTACGTCCTTCATAATTTCTTATAAAATCACGTTTCCCAACGCCCTGGAATTCACGTCCTACCATGTAATTCACCATTTGCTGCTCCGTCATCTGGGATGCCGGCTTTGTGATGATGTGCTGACCGTCACGAAGCACGGTAATGGTATCTGCAATTCTCCGGATTTCTTCCAGCTTATGGGAAATATAAAGAATAGATACTCCCTGTTCTCTTAGCTGCATAACAACCTGCAGAAGGAATTCAACTTCAGAGCTTGTAAGGGAGGATGTCGGCTCATCCATAATGATCATTCGTGCATTCAGAGAGATTGCTTTTGATATTTCCAGAAGCTGCTGCTCGGAAATACTAAGATTCTTTGCCTTTGTTTTTGGTGAAATATAGCTTACATTCAATCGTTTCAGGTATTCCATACAGTCATTGTTCATCTTCTTATAATCAATGAACCCGAACCTGTTTTTTGGCATACGATTGATAAACACATTTTCGGCGGCAGTCATCTGGGATGCAAGGGATAATTCCTGATGGATCATTGCAATTCCCGCCTGTCTCGCCTCGTTTGTACTTGCGAAATGGCATTCCTGACCTTCAAAAATTACCCGTCCGCCTTCCGGATGATATACACCTGAAAGAATGTTCATCAGGGTAGACTTTCCAGCACCATTCTCACCAACAATCGCATGAATTTCTCCTTTTGCTATATCAAAAGAAACCTGATCCAGGGCTTTCGTACCCGGAAATTCTTTTGTAATGTTTTCTATTTTACAGATAATCTCTCGCTCCATATCCTGCCTCCGTCTGTTAAAATAAGGGCGGGCGCTTAAGCAATCCCGAAATAGGAAGCGCCCACCCCATGTATATCTCAGTTTTTATTCAAATAATTCTGGGAACTGATCTTTTACTGTATCCGGAGTTGCGATAACTGCATCATAGGTATTGATTTCGTCACAATCCTGATCAGCAACCAGTTTATTGAATGCAGATACAACTGGCTGATAGCCCTGGTTAAATGGATCCTGATCGATTGCAACAGAGATTGTTCCATCTGCGATATAATCAGCAA
Organism: Blautia ammoniilytica; assembly: GCF_025566965.1. NCBI lineage: Bacteria > Bacillati > Bacillota > Clostridia > Lachnospirales > Lachnospiraceae > Blautia > Blautia ammoniilytica. The sequence continues at coordinate 19,185 of NZ_JAOQJL010000037.1, forward strand.
CTGCATCAAGAACATCGTGGCATACCAGTGTAACCTTGCCATCCATACCAGCATCTTTCAGAGCCTGAGCTGCACCTGAAGGACCACCAGCTGTTACATAGATCGCTTTGATATCCGGGTTCGCTGTGATAAGGTCTGTTGTAAGGCTATATGCTGTATTTGCATCATCATTGTTCTCATACTCACCAACAAGCTCCAGTCCTTCCACTTCGTCTGTAATGGAGCGGCATCCTGTACGACGTTTCTCGTGACCTGTTACAGAAAAGCTGCCTGTGATGATCGCATATTTTCCACCATCTGGCACAGCGTCTTTGATTGCGTTACCAGCGGTCTCACCTGCCTGATAATCATCCATTCCGAACCATGCAGTACGATCTGTGTCCGGAAGGTCACCATTGAAGCAGTATACAAGGATTCCAGCCTCTGTTGCCTGATTAACAACAGGATCAAGCTCATCAGATACACCGAAGATACAGATCGCATTGTAGTTAGCAGCGATACAGTTCTCAATTGTGGATGTCCAGTTCATAGCTTCAAAATTTTCTACAGAGATAACATCTACTGTACAGTTACGGTCAGCAAGAACCTCTTTTGCGTAGTTCTGTCCTACCATAACAGCTGCGCCCCATGGATTGTTCTGAACACAAATTGAAGCAATTTTGATCGGGTCTTCTGCTGCCTGGTCAACAGGAAGTGTTCTTAATGTTTTTCCTGCCGGTACCTCAAGATCTTCTGCTTTCACAAAGTCATCTGCCATTGCTGTTACCCCCGTACCAGCTACTGCCATCATACCTGCCATCAGCATTGCTATCATTTTTTTCTTCATAAGTCCCTTCTCCTTTCGACTTTGGGGTTGGGCTTTTCCCACCCTTTTCTTTGTATTGTTTTTGAACATCCACTGATGTAAAAACCTTACATTATTTAGTTTTTTGCTTTATTGGTTTTTGTTTTAAACTCTTATCTTGCTTCCCGTTTCTTTCTGAAGCAATCAATTGCTACAGAGAAGATGATAACAATACCAAGAACAACTGTCTGCCAGTATCCTGGCACTGCCACCTGTACGAACAGGTTCTTCAGCAGAGACATCAATGTGGCACCAAGGATAACACCAAAGATATTTCCTTCACCACCTGTCATGGAAATACCACCGATTACACAGGCTGCGATTGCATCCAACTCATAACCATCGCCATAGGAAGGGCCAGCCTGTTTCAGCTGCCCAAGCATCAGAAGACCTACAAAAGCGCTCATCAGTCCGCTGACTGCGTACGCAAAAATCGTTACGTTTTCAGTATTAATACCGGAAAGCTTTGCAGCCCTCTCATTACATCCTACAGCGTAAATATTACGTCCAAGCACTGTATATTTCGCAAACATCCAGGCCAGTACTACAACAACGATCATAAAGATTACGGAAACCGGAATAGATCCGATATAAGAACCACCGAATACACTGATCCAGGACTCTCCATACTTAATCGGAGATCCGTTAGAAACAAGAAGTGCGATACCATTTCCTATTTTCAAAACACCCATTGTTGCGATAAACGGTGGAAGTCCGATCTTTGCTACAAGAACACCATTGAGAAGACCAAATACAAGTCCTACTGCAAGGATGATCAGAAGAACCAGGAAAGGATTAACTCCATTCTCTGTATTCAGGTTTGCGTATGTTGCCACACATATGGAGCAGGCGATCACTGCACCAACAGACAGATCAACTCCTCCTGTGATGATTACGAACCCCATTCCTACTGCAAGGACTGCGTAATGTGAAGCCTGTCTAAGTACATTGAAGATATTAATGGTTGTGGGGAATGAATCCGGCCTCACAATAGATAAGTAGATTGCCAGCAAAATGATTACCAATACCACTACCATTTCCTGATGCGCCAGAAGCTCTTTCAGCTTGCCAGCACCTCCCGGCTTATTTTTTGCTTTTACATTCATGTCGTTTCCCCTTTCATGGTGTTTTGTTTTTCGCCTCCGCTGGTTTGTGCGCTTTGCGTTTTTGTTAAATTGATTATAACCAATTTGTTATTGCTTGTAAATACCTTTTAGTATTTTTTACATTTTACACAGTATTTATTATATATATTTGTGCAATATCAACATTTTCTTCTCATTTCACTCTAATATTGGTTATATTCTTTCACTCAGTTTCAGCACGCTTATACGCCAGATATGCGTTCTGTACCTTAAACATACCACCGTCTACACCAATGATCTCACCGGTAATATAACCAGCTGCATCAGATACAAGGAAACTTACAAGCGCAGCTGCATCTTCCGGTGTCCCAAATCTCTGAAGGCACAGATCCTGTACCTGCTCATCTCCACGCTCTGTAATCATTGCATGTGTCATATCCGTATGGATGATTCCAGGTGCATATGCATTTACCGTGATTCCATAAGGTCCAAGTTCTCCTGCTCCAATCTTTGTCAGCATATCTACCGCTGCCTTGCTGGCTCCATAACCTACAAGGCCGCAGTCCGCAAAATGTCCTGAAATAGAAGATGCATTCACAATACGTCCGTATTTATTTTTCTTCATCCACGGAATAACTGCTTTTACCATAAAGAACTGGCTCTTAAAGTTAATCCCAAGAATACGATCCAGGTACTCCTCTGTCATATCTTCGATATAGCAGAAATCAAAAATCCCCGCATTATTTACAAGAACATCCACTCTGCCCCATTTGTCTGTAACCTGAGCAACAATAGCCTCTGCTGCTTTCTGGCTGGAAACATCTCCGCAGATCACCTGGCATTCAGGCTGAATCTCCTGCAGTTCCTTCTCAGTTTTTAATGCGCTTTCCTGGTTAGAATGATATACAGCATTTACAATATATCCAGCTTTTGCAAGAGCCACACTCATTGCATGTCCCATACCTCTTGTACCGCCTGTAACGATAGCTACTCTCTTTTCTGTCATGATTTTCTTCCCCCTTATTTAGCCGATGGTAAATCCACCGTCAATTACAATATTTGCGCCATTGATCAGGCTTGCTGCATCACTTGCCAGATAAACAGCACACGCTGCCACTTCCTCCGGATATCCGAAACGTCTTGCAGGAATGGTCTGCTTAAAAGCTTCTCCAGCTGCATTATTCCAGTTCATCTCGCCTAAAGCGGTAAGGATAACAGTAGGTGAAATTGCATTGATGTTGATGTTATATCTTGCCCACTCAAGTGCACACTGTTTTACAAGCTGGATGATACCTGCCTTCGTACAGCCATATGCCACATGCTTGTCAAGAGCTACTACACCGGCCTGAGAAGCAATGCAGACAATTTTTCCACCGCCGTTCTTCAGCATGGTTTTCCCCACTTCTCTTGTCATCTTAAAGCTTCCGGTCAGATTTACATCAAAAGTTTTCTGCCAGATAGAATCTGTTACTTCTTCTACCTTTTCAAGAATACCGATGCCTGCACAATTAATGAGCACATCGATTTTTCCAAATTCCCGGATTGCGGTATCTACTGCTCGTTTAATGTCTTCATCCTTTGTAATGTCACCAACAACACTTACAAATCTGCGTCCAAGCTTCTCAACTTCTTCTTTCGTATGCTCTCCTTCTTTCAGGTCAAAGCACACAATGTTTGCTCCTTTTCTTGCAAACATGATTGCAGTTGCCTGTCCGATCCCCTCTGCTGCACCAGTTACCAGAACTGTCTTTCCGTCAGCGCCAAAGTTAATGTCAAAATTCCTGTAGTCCATTTTTAAGCCCTCCATTTTGCTTATTTTTATTACATTTATAGGTTCTGTTACATTCACAAACATTTGTTTTGTATGTGCGTTTTATTATGCTCGTGCACAATTTCAATATAGCATACATTATATTTGTGTGCAATATCCAATTATCATAAATAGCAATTCTGTTTTTTATCTATTTTCACTATTTATCTTTACTTAAATATGTGTTTTATTGCTTTTTGCACAATTGTTTTTATCGTTTTCCACACTTTTTACCATAAGCGTCTTTCTCAAAGAAACCATTTTTTATTATTCTCTTACGAATATTGTGCTCGTGCTCAATACGATAATTTATAATTTTCCCAGCATACGCTATTGCCTGTCAGACTGTTTTGTGTTAAAATTTTTCTAATATCAAGCGGGAACATAACTCATTACAAAGACCGAAGCACAGGATATGTACCGTAGAAGTAAGAGGTGATAAGATCAATGGCTGTTACCATTAATGAGATTGCCCAGCTGGCAAATGTATCCAGGGCAACTGTAGATAAAGTAATACATCACCGTCCCGGTGTTAAGAAAGAAACACGGGAGCGGGTAGAATTTATATTAAAAAATATGGATTATCGTCCCAATCTTCTTGGAAAAGCACTTGTGCACAGTAAGAATCCTATGAAGATCGGAATCATCCTTCCACCGGATTATAATGCTTTTATTCAGGTTCTTCTGAAAGGAATCCACAAAGCCCAGGCAGAGTATGCTCCTTTTGGATTTGAAGTAGTAGTTAAGATGCTTACCTCCCTGGAGCCTGTGGAGTTTATGGGACTACTTCTCCAAATGGAAGCCGAAAATGTAAACGGCCTGGCAATGATTCCTATTGATGATCCTCAAGTGATCAAGAAAATCAACCAAATGGAGCAAAATGGCATCCATATCCTTACCTTTAATTCTCCTATTGAAGAATTGCACGGTTTCTGCTATGTAGGACAAGATCATAAGAAAGCTGGTACTGTTGCCGCTGGTCTTATGGAGAAGCTGCTCCCTCAGGGTGGGAAGATTGGTGTGATCATCAGTTCCCATTCCCTTACCTGTCATACAGAACGGCTGGATGGATTTTGCAGCCGCCTGTTCCAATCTCTTAACGAGATCCAGATCATTGGCACAGAAGAGAATCAAGATAAGCAGGAGGATGCCTTCCGTATTGCCTTAAGTTACCTGAACCGTTATCCGGATCTGATGGGTTTTTACCTGTCTGGCAATGGATGCCGTGGCGTACAACAGGCACTTTCTATTGCCAATATTTCCCACCCTGTAAAGATGATCTGTCATGACCTGGTTCCGGAGTCTGCCCAGATGCTGCAGGATGGCTGTCTGGATTTTGTGATCGCACAAAATGCCCAGGAACAGGGATATCAGATCGTGAAGCAGCTTTTCGAGTACCTGATGCTTGCCCAGAAGCCTGCCGATTACTTTTATGAGATTCCAATCCAGATCATCACCCGGGAACTTTTATAAGATTCCTGCCCAGCTTTTTCACAGACAAAAGCTGCGGTATGTACCGGCGTGAAGCCGGAAGTACCGCAGCTTATTTTTATTATGTATTTGCCTATTTCCTATTAATACTGTTGTTGTTTGTCAAGAATCTTTCGCATACTTCTGTTAGCAAAACAAACATCCTCTTTCCAGGTGTCCTGTCCCACATCCCAAAGTTCCGTCACAAACCGGCGAACCCCCAGGCTCCAGGCAGTTTGAATGATTTTTTCAAAGTCTACATGGCCCTCCAAAAATGGCACCTCACGAAAAATACCTGGTTTTGTTTCTTTAAGGTGGAGCGAAATAAGATTTCCTCTTCCAAGGGTAAGATCTTCCATTGCGTCATGCTTATGCAGAACAGCTGCATTGGTTATATTTCCAGCATCCGGATATATCTTCATATATGTCGAATTTACCAGGCTCACATATTTCATCGCTTTTCCAACTGTGTTCATAAATTCGTTTTCCATGGTTTCAAATCCCAAAAGAACGCCCAGCCGTTCACCAGCTTCCGCTGCATGTGTAATATTTTCCAAAAATAATCTTTTTGTTTCAACGCTAGACTCTCCATAATAAATATCGTAGCCAGGAAGCATAACCGTACGTATTCCAAGATCTGCCGCCAATTCTATAGATTTTTCCATAATCTCAACACCACGGTTTCTGATTTCTGGATCAGGATCGCCAAGCGCATACTTCGTCAAAGCGCTGACACTCATAGACCGGATCGGGAGTGCTGCCTCATTCATTGTTTTTAGCAGTTCAAATCTTTCTGAGGTGCTCATATAAACTCTCTGAATGCGTTCCTCGCTAGCGTCAATACACATCTCCAAATAGTCATAGCCACACTCTCTAGCACAAATCAGTTTTTCTTTCCAGCTTAAACTGTTTCGAACTGCCTTTTCATACAAGCCTATTTCATATGCTTTCATAGCATCGCCCTTACACTAATAAATTACTTTTGTCCATAATATGAATTTGCTCCATGTTTTCTGAAATAATGCCTATCCAATAGCTCCTGCGGAGCTGGTTTTACATTTGGATTGATCATTTCGCAATGAGCCGCCATCTTGGCTACTTCCTCAACTACAACCGCATTGTGAACCGCCTCGTGTCCGTCTTTTCCCCAGGTAAAGGGACCATGGTTTTTGCACAGTACACCTGGAATCGCTTCGTAATCTTTGTCCTTGAAAAGATCTGCAATCAGCACACCCGTGTTAACTTCATAATCTTTCAATTCCTCTTTCGTCAGATTACGCGCACATGGTATCTCACCATAGAAATAGTCGGCATGTGTGGTTCCGTAGCAAGGAATCCCTCTTCCCGCCTGCGCCCAACTGGTTGCCCACGGAGAATGAGTATGTACAATACCGCCAATGTGTGCAAATGCTTTATATAGTTTCACATGGGTGGATGTATCGGACGAAGGATTATATTTTCCTTCCACTTTATTTCCATTCAGATCCACTAGAACCATATCTTCCGGTTTTAGTTTGTCATAAGCAACGCCACTAGGCTTGATTGCAAAGATTCCACTTTTGCGGTCAATCTCACTAACATTTCCCCAGGTAAAAGTAACTAAGCCATATTGCGGAAGAAGCATATTTGCCTCATAAACCCGCTGTTTTAATTCCTCTAACATCTTGCACCTCAATAGTTAAACATATTCCATCTGCATGTGAAAGGAACCGATATTATCAGATGTGTAGAAGCACTGTATGAAAGTACTCACTGAAAGAATTTCCCCTCCGGCATAAACGCAGCCGTACAGTACAGCAACAACCTTCTCATGCATTGGAAGTGGTATTAAATAATCTGTTCTCAAATTTTATTTCATATATTCTTTCATTGACTTTGCAACCAGCAAAGGGTCTTTTGCTGTGTATAAAGCACTCCCTACAACTACCCAATCAGGTTTTCCCGCAACAATATCTGGCATTTGATCTACTGTTATTCCACCAGAAATCCCTGCTTTGGCATTTTTGACATTAGCTTTAATCACCTTTAATGCTTCAAGTGGTGCGCTAATGCAATTTAACATATCATGCGCAGTATGCACCAAAATATAGTCAAATCCCATTGCATCTAATTCCTGCACTCGTTCTGCTAAATTCGCAACACCTATCATATCAACCATTGCTTCTTTCCCACGTTCATGTGCTGCCCGAACCACGCCACTACAAGTTTCATTATTCGTCATTCCAATTGTTGTTACAATATCAGCTCCAGCGTCATAAGCATAGGATGCGATATCGTATCCACCATCAACCAGCTTAGCATCACATAAAACTTTCTTATGTGGATATTTCTGTTTCATTTTTCCCAGTGCTGAAAATCCTTCGCACAACCCCAACATGGTTCCAATTTCGATAATATCAATATATGGTTCGATCTTTTCCATAAGAGCAAATGCTTCTTCAATATTTGTATAATCAATTGCTGCCTGTAATTTCACCATAACCTCCTACTCCTCTCGTCCATATGCGCACCATAATGGATCAAGATTCTCAACTATCTTCTTAAATACCGCAATCTTTTTTTGATAAATCTTAAAGTTGTCTTCTATAGGATAAAAAATTTCACCTTGCTGCGTCATTTCATTTACCGCTTCTCGAACATCCCTATAAAGTCCAGAGGTCACTGCTCCAACAATCGCCGCACCCTTGGTGCCCATCTCTTCATTAGGTACAATTTCAATCGGAATGCCAAATACATCTGCAAAAATCTGTATCCATACTCTCGATGCCGTAGCACCACCAGCCATGCGAATAATCTCCGGTTTTTCCCGATTAGCAAATAAATGTTCCATCTGGAGGAGATGTGAAAAAGCCACACCCTCATAAACAGCTCTCAACATATGGGCTCGCGTGTGCTCTGGCCTAAGACCTATCCAAGTGCCTGCAGCATCTGGATTATCTCGATTACCCTGCAAAAATGGCAAAAATAGTAAATTGGAACTATCCGGGTTAACGCTTTCCACATTATGATTAATCTCATCATATAGATCAGAAGACTTTTCCTGACGGTCTGCGTATAGTGTTGTTATTACCCACTCCAGAGTTCCCGAAGATGTTGGATATCCTTCCTCGATTAAAAATTGTCCAGGAAACGCAAAATACTCATTATATTTTATAGTTCCATTCAGTATAGGCTCATTAGAAATATAACCGTTTATTCCATGAGTACCTGTTATCATAAAGCAAAGCCTGGAATCTAAAATTCCCATTGCCAAAGCTGAAGCAATAACATCATGAGAACCCGCGGCCACCAGTGTCCCCTGAACACACCCACATTGCAAAGCCGCTTCGCTAGTCAGACGTCCAGCCTCTTCAAAATCCCAGCAAAGTCTTCCAAACTTATCTGTCATTTCTTCGATTCCAAATAAAATCCCCAATTCTTTGCTGAATTCTCCCTTGGAGAGATCCATTAAACCACTCACTGACTGACACCCTTGTCCTGCAATGGCATTTCCGGTAAAACGAAATGCCAAAAAATCTTTCATAGAGAATAAATAGCCTATTTTTGCATAATTTTCCGGTTCATATTTTTTCAGCCATGCCAAAAGAGCATTTAAATGAACAGGTGATGAATGTCGATAAATTTTGCTGTATGCCTTTTTATCTGTACCATCTTTTTTCCATTGTTCTACAATTTCCTCAGCTCTCGCATCCGCAGATGTAATAGCATTTCGGATGCTTTTTCCAAAACGATCAACCGCATAAAAGCCACAGCCTTGTCCTGCAATGCCAATACATGCAATTTCATTAGGATCTACTCCAGTCTCTGTTATTACATTTTTTATGCAATTGCAATTGATTTCCCAAAGCTTTTCCTGGTCATACTCTGTTCGCCCAGGTTTAGGTTTTAATACCTCATTATATTGTCTTGCTATTCCAAGCCGTTTTCCTTTTTTGTCATAAATCGCTGCTTTAATATAAGTTCCGCCATTATCAACACCCAGAAGATACTTTTTCATAACTATATCCTCGTCGTTTCTTTCTTAAATCCGGCGTGCATCTTATTGCTTAATGCCTGTGCAAAAACTACAATAATTACCAGCAAACCAACAACAACTTGATACCAGATCGGATTTACATATTGCTGCATATTAAATATGTTATTTAAAAATGCTAATATCCACGCCCCCCAAAATGCTCCGATAATCTTGCCACGTCCTCCGGCTAAGTGAATTCCTCCTAAAACACATGCCGCAATTGCATACATTTCATAACCACTTCCAGAAGTTACTTTCCCGGCTCCTGAAGATGAAACTTGCAAAATACCTGTAATTCCTGCAAATAAGCTGCATAAAATATGTGCCAGCATTTTTGTCTTATTCACATTGACTCCCATCATCACTGCCGATTCCTCGCTGGCTCCTACAGCATACATACTGCGAAATGCTGGTTTTGACTTAACCAATCGGCTCATGATGACATATAGCACTACAAAACAGATTAATTCTATATCAATCGTTTTTAAAACAGAAAAATTACCAAAGCTTTTTAACGCACTACTCATATTACTCGGTTTATAAGTATTTCCTTGGGTCAGCATTAAATTCACGCCATTCAATCCCAATTGCACAGCTATAGTAACAATCCATGGATGTAATTTTCCTTTTGTAATAAGCAATCCATTAAGTGTTCCTATAGTACCAGCAACTAATAGCGGCATAGCAAACGCAAGCACAACCGAATAATTCGAGAAGTATAAGCATACCAAACCACAAAGCGGAAATAAAGTACTGATGCTCAGATCAATTGTTCCACATATGATAGTTAACGAAATACCACATGCCAAAAGTCCACGAATAGTCGCCTGCCTGCCTACATTTGCAATATTATCAATAGATAAAAACACTCTGCCATTGATCAAACATCCTATCAAAACAACAACCAATACACCTATCAATGTACTGTTCTTTGCCAATTTATGTCCCAATTTCGCAGTAGTTTTCACATTTATTTTTCCCATATGCATCACCTCTATTTCTGCCCTATGTAAGTATTAATTAATACAGCAGCAATTATAAGTATTGCTTTAATTATATAAGCAAGCGCATAGTAAATATTATTCATGTTTACCATCATGTTGATCAGCTGAAGCAATAGCGCAGCGAAAAGAGCTCCTGTCAAATTCGCCTTGCCCCCACTCATAGGTGTTCCTCCAACTACAGTTGCTGCAATCGCATCAAATTCTTTCGTTAAACCAATATTAGAAGAATCTGCCTGCATTACCATAATTCCCTGTTCAACACCAGCAATAACAGCTAATAATGCACTAATGACATATACCGAAATCAGAATCCCGGAAACAGATACGCCCGATATGCCTGCAGCTTTTGGATTATTTCCAACCGCTTCTACATATGTGCCATATCTTGTTTTCTCTACAACAAACCAGAGTATTGCAAATATGATCAACATGATTACCACATGAACAGGTATAACATCACCAATTCGATAATATGATAACGTTGATAAAAAATCATTTTTAAACATAACGGTAGAGCCACCATACATTCCTTTTGCAATACCTCTTAATATGTACATCATCGCCATCGTTACGATCATAGATTGTATATCATATTTTGCAACTAACACTCCGCAAATCCAGCCAAAAAAGCCTCCAACAATAAGCGTAATCAAAAATGCCAAAACCGGATGCAGACCAGCACTGATTGTCAACGCAAAAATCATAGCAGCTAATGCCATACCGGAACCCACCGATATGTCAATATTAGCTGTAGCTATAACCAGAGTCATACCAAAACTAATGAGCAAAATTGGGAAACTTTGTATAAATAAGTTTTGTATTGTGTTTATTCTTATAAAATTTGTTGTTGTCACACAATTAAACAGAAACAACAGGAAAAAAAATATGACCGCGCCATACTTTCTGGCTATCTTCACAATATCAATTTTTTTCTGCCACATTTTCTCCTCCTTTTGACGCGCTGCCGGCTGCAATCATGGCAAGAATATTATCTTCAGATATCTCATCTCCTACTAATTCTCCAGTAGCACAGCCATCACTCAAAACAACTACTCTATCACAATTACGCACAAGCTCAGAAATTTCCGAGGAAATATAAATAATACTAATTCCCTGTTTTACAAATTCTCTTACTAATTTTTCTATCTCTTGCTTTGCACCGACATCGATCCCTCTGGTCGGCTCATCGAGAATAATTAAATCAGGTTCTGTAGCAAGCCATCTGGCTAATATTACTTTTTGCTGATTTCCTCCAGAAAGAAGGCGGATTCTCTTTTCCTCACTTGGGGTTTTTATTTTCAAACGGTCTATGTAACGTTTAACAACCTCATCTCTCTCTTTATTTCTGACAACACCCTTCTTTGACAATCGTTTCAGCGAAGACAATACGATATTATCTCTAATAGACATGTCAGGAATAATTCCTTCTTCACGACGGTTTTCTGTACAAAATGCCATTCCCATTGAAATAGCTTTTCTAGGGGTCTGCTTTTGTATTTCTTTTCCTTTATAAACAATTTTGCCATTTTGAAGCAGATTACATCCAAAAATCAATTGAGCTGTTTCTGATCTTCCAGATCCAAGCAATCCTGTCAGCCCCAGTATTTCACCTTTATGCACCCCAAAAGTTACTTTTTTTACTTTTGGAAAACAAGCAAGATCTTTCACTTCTAACAGATAATCTTCATCAAAGGTAGTTTTGCCTCTGACAGTCTTTTCATTCTCGACCTTTCTTCCAACCATAGACGTTACCAATTCTTCATTACCGATTTCTGAGATACGCCAAGAACCTATATATTTTCCGTCTCGTAAAACAGTTACGTTTTCACATATTTCATAAACCTCATTTAAACGATGGGATATGAAAATAATGCCTATATTTTTATTTTTCAGGCGACGCATGATCTTAAATAACTGTTGCACCTCGTTGGAATCAAGTGAAGATGTCGGCTCGTCAAGCACCAATATCTTACAATTACGACTTACCGCTCTGGCGATTGAAACCATCTGTTGTGTCGCCGTTCCTAATGTTCCAAGCTGTGCACCTGCCTCAATATCCAGTCCAATGTCATCAAGAAGGGCTTGTGCCTCTTTTTCCATTTTCTTCCACATAATGTTTTTCCCGGAATTAATTGGATATGTTCCCAAAAAAATATTTTCAGCAACGCTTAAATACGGAATCATGTTTAGTTCCTGAAAAACCGCACTAATGCCAGCTTGTTGCGCCTGTTGAACATTATTTATATTAACCTCTTTTCCTTCAATTTTAATTACACCGGCGCTTGCTTTATAAACGCCTGTTAGTATTTTGATCAAGGTGGATTTACCGGCGCCATTTTCTCCCATTAAAGCATGAATTTCCCCAGGCTTTACTTTCAGTTGTACATCGTCTAATGCTTTTACACCTGGAAATGATTTTTTTATATGGTCCATTTCCAAAAGATAGCCATCTGCATGCATTAAGTCCAACCTCCTTCTTAGATATTTTAATTGTGTATGAACACGACAGGGCTATCGTAAAGATAGCCCCATCTTAATGATGCATTAGTATCCTTCTGAATCATACACTTCATCAACATTATCACTTGTAATTGTATTCATTGGAACAAGATAAGTCTCTTCCAATTCCTCGCCCGTCCTATAGCTGTCAATGCAGGAGAATAATGTATCACCACCTCTAGGTGTACATGTAATTGCAGCTGTTGTCTCTCCATCTTTAATAGAATCCAGAACCTGGAATGGGCTGTCAACAGTAATTACACCCACGTCTTCGGTCGGTTTTAATCCTGCCTGTTTCAATCCAAGAATAATTCCAGGTATCATATCGCCGCCATGAGAGTATACAACATCAAATTCAGAAGTCTGAGCCACATTCTGAACAACATTCTGAGCAGTTGTTGCGCTCCAATCTCCACTCTGGGTAATAACCTCTACGTTATCATAATCTGCAACATAATCTGCAAAGCCATTATGTCTGTTCTGTGCATCAGACTGTCCCATAGTTCCTGTTATCTCAAGAACAGTAACGCTATCCTCTGTACCATAAGTATCAACCACCCATTTACCCGCTGCCTTGCCCTGTTCATACTGGTCAGAGCGGATCGTTGTAATAAAATCTTCTCCAAACACACCACTTGTATATTCTGTATCCATATCAATAACAGGAATACCTGCCTCTTTGCATGCTTCAAATGCCGGAGCAATTGCCTCTGCATCCACTGGAACAATTACGATCAAATCACAATCCTGTGCAATTAAATCTTCCACATCTCCAATCTGTTTCTCAATATCGAGGTCCGCATTGGTCATGACTAATTCATATCCATACTCTTTTGCCTTTTCCTCAATGTCTGCTACTTCGCATGCTCTCCAGTCGCCTGTATAAGTATTTTCAGCAAATCCAACCTTAAAAGTTTCCTTTGGCGCATCCTCCGATGTTTCTGCATTTACCAGAGTTGCGCTTCCCGTAGTTGTAAGTGCTCCAATCATCAATAATACCAGTGTTCTTTTTTTCATATCCCTTTTCTCCTTTCTGTTTTATTTTATGGGATCGGTTTCATTGTGAGCTTATTGTACATCCCGCTGTGTTAACTGTCAATATCTTTTTGATGCAAATATTATTTTTTATATTTTTGCTATTTATTTTGTTTTATTTTTGTATATTATGTATAATATGATTTTTCATTTATGTTTTTTAACTGGCTTTTATGGTTGTAAATATGGTATCGATTTCACGCTATTTATCAAGCTTATTCTTTTTTCAACCATATTTATAACACCGGTTCTATTTTTTCTATTGAACTTATAAATAAATTGAATTAGAATGTATACAAATGCTTTTATTATTTTTTATATGGGAGATTCCATTTATGACGATCAATGATATTGCCACCCTTGCCGGTGTTTCAAAATCAACTGTTTCACGTGTATTAAATAATGCCTCCAATGTCAATGAAAAAACACGACAATTGGTTCTGAAAGTAATGAAAGAAAACAACTACGTTCCTTCTTGTATGGCACGTGCACTTAACAAAAACAAAAACAATGTCATTGGCCTAATTCTGCCCGATGTAGACAGTGCTTTTTTTGGAGCAATTGTCCATGGGATCAATGACGTTCTTAAGAAAACGGACTATACGATCCTTTTATGCTGTACTGATAACAATCCTCAGGATGAGCTCCATGCATTGTACGCCCTTCAGCAGCAAAGAGTATCCGGGCTTTTTTTAACCACCTCTTCCAGCTTTGCTACCCCAAAAGATGCGCAATTGATTACTGACGCAGTAAAAGATATCAAGGCACCCGTTGTATTGATTGACCGAATTTTCCCAAATACTTCTTGGGATGGCGTATATTCCGATAATTTTTCCGGTGCCTATTCTGCCGTACACACACTAATTGAATGTGGATATAGAAAAATTGGTGCATACATCTCAGATATGAAACTGCAGATTGGTCAGGAACGATATAACGGCTTTCAGCTTGCTATGTCTGATGCCAATATTCCGATAGACAAAAAATATTTATTTTTAGATGATTTTTCTGTTTCACACAAAGACATTTACGACTATACTTGTCAGCAAATTCAAAAAAACAATCTACCAGACGCAATCTTTCTCAGCAATAGAATTATAACCAAGGGTTTTTTTAAAGCAATTTTTGAAAATGGGATTGTTCCAGGAAAAGATATTCATTGCATAGGTTTTGACTATAGTGACCTCATAGATATTTTGAATATTCCTTACTCCTATTTGGAACGTAATCTTAACTTATTTGGACAAACATCTGCTCATTTGCTTTTGTCAAGAAAAAACAATGAATCTCCAGTCCAAAGAAATTATACCATCCCAGCCACACTTCATATTCATGAAAGCTTAGCTAAGCAGCATGCCAAAAATGCAGATATTATTTAGTGATTATAACCTTTCATTCAGCTTATAGATGGGCTGACTAAATGGGATAGTAAGCGCCAAATCCTTTATTCGTGTGGCTTTTGCTTGATTGACAGTTTAACAAACCATAAAATATATGGAACTCTTCACGATAAAACAGAAGATACAAAAATAATGCAATATATAATTAATAGCTGGCTACCAACATTTATTGATACGCCAATTCCTATAGTTATACGTGAATACAAGGGTCAATATTTAGATGCTTATATTGTGGACTCAATTAGCAGATTATACAGATGAGATATCGTAGAATTGATGAATTTTAAATATTCTCTTAACCGGTGTCCAATTTGTAAGAAAATATAAAAAAAGATGGACGGACAAATTTCTGTTCTAAATATTCAGCTAATAAAAAAGCACAAAAATGCAATGATCAAAAATGTCCGGTACATAAATCCGTACCATTGAGTCTCCGTAAACTGTAATAAAACACTGAGTATAATCTTCCAAAGTACCATTCTACCAAATTTTGAGAAAATATAGAGTGGCAGTTTTATAAATAAAGACACTTTAATAAGCCTCACCGGAACCGGTCTTTGGGAGGTTTATCTTTTATCAATTCAAACGGCCAGCTTAAGACAGAGTTGACAGTATGCAGGACGCTTTGTCCCGAACCAGAATCTGCTACCTGTATGATAGTTGCTTTTAGTTTCTGTGCCCAGTCAAGAGAGTCGAATTTATAACCGCCAGGTTTCACAATATCACTATCATCAATGTGAATGACCGGTTGATCGGGACACCCATTCTTTACATTTGATGTAAAATTAACCCCAGAAAATCCTCCTTCTTTTGTTTAGTACGACTTTTTTGTGGTGAATTAATTTTACATCAAAAAGGAGTAGGATTCCTTTTATTTTGGGTATTTTTTGAAAGCTATGTATATTCAATACAATAGTATTGTAGTCTTGCGGATAAAACTGCAGAAACTCAAGAATCCGTACCGGATTCCAAATTGTTCTAACCTATGATATACTAACCATGTTGTCCAACCGATACCCGGCAACGGGAGGAGGTGAACGTCTTTGTCAGCAATTATTATTTCTTTCCTTGTCTCCTTTATGGCAAGCATAGCCGCCTATTATGTTTGCAAATGGTTAGACGGTGACAAGTAGGGCAACTCTAGCCTAGTGGTTTCTTATCCACTATAATAAAATAAGAAGAAAGCCCAAGAAGCTGCAACTTCAAGGGCTTTCATTCTTTTTGTCTTTGTCAGACTTATTATTTCTTTTTGCCTATCAGCATTATATCATATGCATTTCTGTAAATCAATATACCTGCTCTCAATATTTCCATGGATTTCTTATCCATTTGTTTTTTACAGCCAAAAGCTTTCTCAGTCTTCCTCAATATGATCCCGGCCCTGGTCAATGATGGTCCGCACATGCTCATCTGCAAGGGAATAAAAAATGGATTTTCCTTCCCTGCGGCTCTTTACCAGCTTATTCTGCTTCAGGATCCGAAGCTGATGGGAAATAGCAGACTGATTCATATTCAATACCCTGGCCAGATCGCAGACACACACCTCTGCTTCAAAAAGGACAAACAGAATCCGTATTCTGGTGGAATCCCCAAATACCTTAAATAGCTCTGCCAGATCATATAACTCTGTTTCTTCCGGCATGGTATCATTCACGGTCTTCAGAAGATCCTCATGTACTTCAAAACAATCACACACCTCAAGACCCTTTTCCTCCATACGGTTTCTCCTCTCTTTCTTTTGAATTTAAATAGGCGTTTGCGAAACGCCACAACACCGCATAAATACGGCATTTTTTGTTACCTAAAAACAAATAACTCCTCACTGGACATGGTATA
>NZ_JAOQJL010000038.1:0-35022 GCF_025566965.1 Blautia ammoniilytica
AATTTTATCTTCATTATCGAGAGATGCTCTTTCTTCCTGAAGTTTTGCTAATAACTGACCTGGAGTTGAAATTCCATTTTCCAAAAGTTTTGCAGCCAGTTCTACAGCAAAAGTATGATAGTGTACGGTCTCTATGATTTTTTCGACGGTCGAACGATACTTGTCTGCTTCTGAATAAAATGCAGATGTCAGTTGGAAAAGAATGTTTATATCCTTTATTTCTTTTAATTGAAAAGTACAGTATTCATTCAGATTACTTCTGGTCGTAAATAAAATCTGACAGCGGTATTTTAATACTACTGACAGAAAACTGTCCTGTGTAGCTGTGACATTAAAATTATCTATGATAAGCAGAGTATCGGATTTCAGGGAACGCAGAAAACGGTTATGTCTTTGAAACCGTTCCTGTTCGCTGATTTCTGGTGGATCATCAATAAAATCCATGTCAGTAATGTCCTGATGAAGATCACCTGTATATTCTACATATAGAATGTTAGTGTAATGCTTTTTGTAATGTTTTGCGTAGGCTTTGGCAAGTTCGCTTTTACCAATACCGGCAATTCCGCAAAGAAAAACATGACGGTTTTCCTCAAGCATGGTATATAATTCTTCTAGTTCTTTATCTCTTCCGATAAAATGACGGCATGGTTTCGGAACCTCACTGTCCATAATATAATCCAGCACAATGGGTGACAGGGCACCTCCGGCAAGTAATTTTTGATTTTTAGTATCACGTTTGATAAATTGTCGCTCCATGCCAAAAGAAATCAGCTTTGCAAGAAAAAGCAGACGTGAGCTGGCTGGTTTGTACAGAGAAGCCAGATTTTTCTTTTTGGCATCGGAGATGGTGTCATCTTGTATAAATAATGTGTATATATCCTGCATAGCCATATTGCAGTCAGACATCAATGGAAGCAGATTCTGGTGAATGGTTTCTGCCAGTTTTTTCTGATTACTGGGTTTGGAATAGTAGGCAGATATTTTGGGACTGATCTTTGCTTGACCGGTCAGCCAACGACAAACCAGACCATTATCCATAGAAAAATCCTGATTTGCCGGATCATCCATAAAATCTTCAAATAATTCGTATAAAAAATCAGGCTGACTCATTTGATTACTTTCGCTGATATGATTTTTTAAGCAAGTGCTAATAGAAGAAAAATCGCATCGATTCAATAGAAATTCCCCTTTCGTAGTTAAGATTAAGTATATCTATCATAACACGAACATATATTCGATTCAAGAAAATGCGGATATTTTTAAATTGATTGTGTCAATTTACAATCAATTTCTATTCAATGTGGTTTTCCGGCAGGTTCTGTAAAATAAGCTCAGATCAAAACAATAACGGGAGGAGCTTATGCAACAGAATATTGAATTTGAGCGGTGCATTGATTTTCTGGTACGGATGATTGATAAGTACGGCGCTGAAGTCCTCCGGGAGTTGGAGGAAGAAAAACAGAATAAGGAAGAAAAAGAAGCGGCAGTTTCCTGAAATACAAAATGTAAATCAGACTGTCGCTTTTTTCATGCATTTTTAAATCAAATAAATTTTAAAAGCTGATGCAGAGTGTGTGGCTCATTATTCTGAGAAGCGGTAATACGCGTATCAAATGGCTTGAAATGATTCTGCGTATAAAAGCTCAGAAGAAATTCATTATCTTCGCATTCAAGAAACTCCATAACGCCACCTACGGAATATTTGAGACTGGATATGGTTTCCAGTGCAAATCCCAGTAGAATATTTCCAGGAATTCGTTTTTCCTTTGGAAGAGAATAGTTCTTTCCCAACTGGGCGATCAAGTAAGCTGCGGTAGTATAGGATTGTGTTTCTTCATCCAAAATACTGACACGGGACAGTTTTTTTGCCATTGTCTTGCTGATATTTGAAGAACGGACAGAGATTGGTTTTATTGTAAGTGAAAAATAACCAACCAGTGAAGCATCTTCAGCATCAAATACCAGATAAGTGATAGATTGATCTTTTTTGGTAAACTCAATCGCATTATGTAATAAAAAGTATTCCACATCGGGATTTTTGGGACAAGAAAAATCGGAGAGTAAGTCGTAAAGACTTTCCTCTCCGATATATGTCGGTTCGTCTTTATCCAAATATGCCCGAATATTAACGGTAAAATATTTATCAGACATGTTTTTTCTTCCTTTTTGACATTAAAGCTAAGATTTCCTGTGGGTTCGTTAACTGACGTCCGGGAAGTGTCTGCTTTGGTGTGCGGTCACGGTCGGCTTCGTCAATTGCTGCGACAAAACGCTTTACGCTATTTGGATTGGATACGACAAAATTATGAGTAATACTTGAAGTAGCCATACTAACACCTCCTCTTTTTTGGCTTTTTTGTGTATTTATAGTATATGCAATGTGTGATAAAAACACAATATCAAAAACAGAAATTATTTCTAAATAATTTTCAAGCCGGACATTTATTAGACGCTTCCGGTAAGCGAACAATATTTTCGAGCCAATCATTTATAAGTCGCCAATGGTGGGCGGGCAATATTTTGATAACAGAAATGCTCTGTATCTAACTTAATTATACGATTGGCGAAGAAATGCGTCAATACGGAAAATAAGTATTGAAAATAGTTGGAACAAGTACTAAAATAAGGTTGGGACAATGAAACAGAGTTATACTGCGAGGAAGATTATGAAGAATAAAAAGATTAAATGCGATATATATACCAGAGTATCCACAACCATGCAGGTAGATGGCTACAGTCTGGATGCTCAGAAAGAAAAACTCAAGAGATATGCGGAATTTCAGAATATGGAAATCGTAAATGAGTATTCAGATGAAGGTAAGTCTGGAAAGAGCGTAGAGGGCAGACCGGAATTTCAGAGAATGTTGGATAATATTGAGAATGGAACAGATGAGGTACAGTTTGTACTGGTGTTCAAGCTTTCCAGATTCGGTCGTAATGCGGCAGATGTTTTAAATTCTTTGCAGAGGATGCAGGATTTTGGAGTGAATCTGATCTGTGTTGAAGATGGAATTGACAGCTCAAAAGATAGTGGAAAGCTGATGATTTCTGTTCTGTCTGCGGTGGCAGAGATTGAACGAGAGAATATCCTTGTTCAGACAATGGAGGGACGTAAGCAGAAAGCCAGGGAAGGAAAATGGAACGGTGGATTTGCTCCATATGGCTATGAATTGGTAAATGGAGAATTGCAGATTGCAGAGGACGAAGCAGAGATTATTCGTCTGATCTATGACAAATTTATTCATACCAATATGGGAATCTCTGCGATTGCCGCATGGCTGAACCAGCATGGATATAAAAAGAAAAAACGACAGAATAATACACTGGACGCATTTGCCTCTTCGTTTATAAAAGGCGTTCTGGATAATCCGGTATACTGTGGAAAGTTGGCTTATGGACGAAGGAAGAACGAGAAAGTTTCAGGAACAAGAAATGAATATCGCATTGTAAAACAGGAAAATTATATGCTGCATGATGGTATCCACGAAGGAATTATTTCAGAAACAGATTGGGAGCTGGCACATCAAAAACGGGAAAAAACAGGTGTGAAATATGAAAAGACGCATAGTCTGGATCATGAGCATATTTTATCCGGAATATTGAGATGTCCGTTATGTGGAAGCGGTATGTATGGAAACGTAAACCGAAAGAAAAAGAAAGACGGAACCTTATATAAGGATTATTTCTATTATGCCTGCAAACATCGTCGCCTGGTAGATGGTCATAAATGTGGATATCGTAAACAATGGAGCGAAGAGAAAATTAACAATGCAGTGGAAGAGGTTATTCGGAAACTGGTGAAGAATCCTAAATTTGAAGAAGCCATTCTGAATAAAATCGGCTCAAGAATAGATACAGAAGAAATAGAAAAAGAGATTGAAGGACTGGAAAAACAGCACAGACAACTGACCGGAGCAAAAGCAAGGCTTGGACAGCAGATGGACAGTCTGGATATCATGGATAAATTTTATGAGAAGAAATATCAGGATATGGAGACAAGGTTATACCGTTTGTATGATGAGATTGAAGGCGTGGAGAACAGTATAGAGGAAGTCAAGAACCGCCTGTTGAATATCCGACAACAGAAAATATCAGAAGAAAACGTCTATCAATTTCTTTTGTATTTTGATAAACTATATGATAAGTTCACCGACCTGGAGAAGAAAGAATTTCTTAACAGCTTTGTAGAACAGGTGGACATTTACGAGCAGGAGCAGCCAGATGGCAGATTCCTGAAGCACATAAAGTTCCGTTTTCCGGTGTATTTTGGAGACAGAGAGACACAGGAACTTTGTTGGGACAACGAAAGTACCGTTGAGACGGTGGTACTGCTTTCCCACAAAAAGCCAGACGGACATATCAACGTAAAAGTTGAGTTTGGTGAGGGTGAGGGAAAAGTTCCGCTTGATAACATAGCAAAAAGAGCCGAAATATACAAGCCCAAAGAGCGAGTGACCTACAAAATGATAAAGGAGTACATAGAAGCTAAATACGGCTTCAAAGTACATACCGCATATATTGCAGAGGTAAAGAGAGATTTAGGCTTGCCGATGTACGATGCTCCTAATGCGGTAGAGGAATTGAAACAGCCGAGGAAGCATCCGACAGCGGAGAAAGTGGAAGCGATAAAGGATGCATTGAAGCATTTTGAAATAATATAAGGAGAAATTTAATGACAATAGTAAGACCACGGTTAGTTGATTATTATAATGTTCCCATTACACAGGAAGAAGTTGATTTTGCTATTCCATTTTTAGATGAAGATATACCATTATATTTAGACCCGTTTTTGTTATGGAAATCTCCGTCACAACAGGATAATGCGTTACATTTAATATTGATTAATACATTTAACATGTTAGGTACAGTATATTCACAAAATGAGGATAAAAGAGAAGTGATAGCGGGTCTTTTGAGTGAATTATCTGAATGTAGCGAAGTGGGATTGGGAACAGGAAAGACCAAAAGAGGATTGAAAATATCAATAAAAACAGCAAAAGAAATATTAGAGTTGTTTTGTATAGTGCCACAATATAAAAAGGATGGTTTTTCGCATTTTGAGGAAATACAACTATACGTAAATAATATATCAAAAGATAGGATTAGTGATTTTGCGTGTAATTTTTTAAAATCATTTCTTATTGATTTTACACAGGATGAGTGTAAGAAATATAATATTCCAGTAAAAGAGTTTACAAATATAAAAGTTTTTAATCCGAAAACTTGTAAAATGGGTGAAGAGGACTTATCGTTGCCATATAATCCAGAAGATGATTCTCCTATTATTTTTGTTCCAAAGCGTTGGTTACGTCATACTCCATGGATTAACTATGATGATTATTTTATGAATGCCTATGTTAAAGAAGGGGAAGAAGATAAAATTGAAAGACCGAAGGTTTTGGAATATAATAGATATAATTACGATATGATTGCGGCATATATAGCATCCAAAGAGCGCAAACAGGCAGATTGCAAAAATGACCCATTGTTTAAGCAAATACCAGTTATATCTGCAAAAAAATGTTTGAATCAAATAGTAAAATTGCCATTAGGAAAAACAGATAATGCTGATAAAAAATTTGAAAGTAATTGTACAAAGTTATTCGCATCCCTATTATATCCACATCTTGATTTTGCACAGGCACAAAGTAGAATTGATTCAGGGACTCAAATAAGGGATTTGATATTTTATAATAATTGTTCATTTCCGTTATTAAAAGAATTGTATAATAAGTACGATTGTAGGCAAATCGTATTTGAGATGAAGAATGTAAACGAAGTTAGTAGAGAACATATTAATCAGTTAAATCGTTATCTTTCAGAACAATTTGGACGTTTTGGTATTATATTAACAAGAAATCCATTGAAAAAGAATATTATGAGAAATACTATAGATTTATGGAGTGGACAGAGAAAGTGTATTTTGTGTCTTACTGATGAGGATGTCAAACTGATGGTTGATGTATATGAAAGTAAGCAACGTGACCCAATGGAGGTCATTAATAAAAAATATGTAGAATTTATAAGAATGTGCCCATCATAAGAAAGAGAGAGTAGACTATGGAAAAGAAAGACGTTGAGAGATTTGAAAAGTTACATATCCAGATTAAGGATATGTATAGTGAGTTAAGTATATTATCCAAGAAATCACCAGATGGTGCTATTAATAAGTTTAAGTTGAATTTTATAAACCAGTTGATTGAAGAGGCAAATCAATTATTGGGTAAGCGTTATATGCCATTCTCTGATTTTCAAAGATTCCAAGAAGATGATATGCCTTTTAACAGCGATGTTGTACTAATTATTTCTCAATATATAAAATGTTTAGAAAAATTTAAATATGATAATGTTAAACGGTTATCTGGAAATTGGTATTGGAATCTTTCAGATACGGATGAAGAAGTAAAAACATCACATCCGATAATGGACTTAGTAATGTAGGAAGTATGATTATGAATAAAACAACTCAGGACGCTGTTAATCAATATGAATTGTTAAATCCTTTGCTTACAGGTATATACAAGGAAATGCAGGAATTATCAAAGAAAAAACCAGATTCCCCACTAAATGCATTTAAAGTGAAAGCTATTAATAGAATCCTGGAACCTATAAAGGAGATGCTTAAGATGGAAAATACACATGCGTTTCTTGATGTTTTGGATGTTGATGAGATGCCGACTAATAGTGATGTGGTATTGGTTTTAAATCAGTATATGAATGCTATGAAAATATTTTATGAAAAATATTATACTTATAATTCAAAAGATGGACATAAGTGGCGGATACAATCATAGTTGAAACATAAAAGGAGAAATTAAGTGAATCAAAGTTTTTATAATGAAATCAAAGAAATTTTAATTTCGGCGAGAAATAAAGTTTATCAAACAGCCAATTTTGCGATGGTTGAAGCCTACTGGAATATTGGAAAATCAATTATTGAAGAACAAGGCGGAAATGAGAAAGCGGAGTATGGTAAAGGATTGCTAAAAGAGTTGTCAAAGCAAATGACACAGGATTTTGGGAAAGGATTTACCGTTGCCAATTTGAAAAATATGCGTCAGTTTTATTTAACATTCCCAAATGGCTACGCACTGCGTAGCGAATTGAGTTGGACTCATTATCGGCTCCTGATGCGAGTGGAGAATGAAAATGCGCGAGAATTTTATATGCAGGAAGCTGTAAAATCCCAATGGAGTACCAGACAACTTGAGCGTCAGATAAATTCTTTCTTTTATGAAAGGCTATTGTCCAGTAAAAATAAAGAGCAAGTTGCAGAGGAAATACAGACATTAGAACCGGCGAAAAAACCAGAAGATGTCATCCGCGACCCATATGTGTTGGAGTTTCTTGGACTGAAATCTAATGATGATTTTTATGAAAGCGATTTAGAACAAGCGTTAATTACACATTTGCAGAAATTTCTTTTGGAACTTGGTAGAGGGTTTTCATTTGTCGCAAGGCAGAAAAGAATAACCTTTGATGGACGTCATTTTAGAATTGACCTTGTATTTTATAATTATATTTTAAAATGTTTTGTTCTGATAGATTTAAAAGTTGGGGACTTAACACATCAGGACTTGGGGCAGATGCAGATGTATGTTCATTATTATGAACGAGAACTTATGAATGAAGGAGACAATCCGCCGATTGGTATTGTTTTGTGTGCAGATAAAAGTGAGTCTGTAGTTAAGTATACGTTACCTGAAAATGAAACACAGATTTTTGCTTCAAAATACAAATTGTATTTACCAAGCGAGGAAGAATTATTGCGAGAATTAAATCAGGAATATCAAGCATTGGAAGCTAGTAAGACAGGGGAAGAGGACATCGAAGGTATGAAAAAAGAATAAATTTTGCATCAGAAAGGTGCAAAATTGATGGAACTTATATTTTGTGGGAAAAGGGATGCACATGCAGTATTAGTACTGTATAAATATTGTCCGTATTTCCGCAATTTTGTGGGGATATGTTTTGATTTGGTACTCATGTGGAAACGGTTGTTCTTTTGTCCCAACAAAAACCAGATGACACGATAGAGATCGACTTAGACCTGGACGAGCTGGATGCCACCAGTGCCGAGTTGAAAGCAACCTATTAGGAAATCAAAGATTATGTGCTGAAAAAATTTGGCTTGAAGGTTTCAAGTTTATATATTTCTCAGGTAAAACGCAAATGTGGAATTGAAGTGGGAGAAAACTATAATCTTCCAAAATCAGAAAATGCAAGAGTTCCGCAATGCCCGAAAGAGAAAGAAGATGCTATCAAGGCTGCCCTGAAATATTATGCGATGATCTAAGGACATCGCTGATTTCAAGGAGGAATAACACATGAAAAGCACATTTGGAAAAATGGGTGGAACCTACACACTTGGCGCAGACGGAATTTACTATCCGAATCTTGTCAGTACAGATGAAGAACCGCATTATGGGAAATATGGAATGATGCGGAAAACATATCTGAAAGAGCATCGTCCGGCAATGTATTCACTGTATATGTTGGAAGACAGACTGACAGAACATCTGAATACTGTGGACGATGAAGCACAGGAAAGAATGGATATTCTGGTGCGTCAGATGATGGAGCGGCAGGGCATTACGGAAGAATTGAAAGCTCGTGATCAGATGGAATGGGTCAGAGCGGTAAATGGTATTCGTAATATGGCAGAAGAGATTGTGTTAAATGAATTGATTTACAGGTAAACAAAGAGCTGAACAGGTAGGAAGAAAACTCCTATTTGTTCAGCTTTGGTGTTTATAAGGGGCAAAGAAGAACCAAATTACAATTCCATATCATATGACCTTTTCTAAGTTTTGGAAGGCTGTTTTTTCTGCCATGGTCATAAGTTACTGATTTAATTATTCCATAGTAAGCCTTAAAAATATCCGAATATAACTTTATAGAAATAATCATGATGGGGAGATTATTTGATGAATTTTGTGCTAATATTCTGTAATTCTACTGCTAGTCGATTGATTTATGCACACTCTCATTATAATATGTGTGCAGGAGGTGGATATATGTATCAGATTAGTAATGAAAAATTTGGTTTATTTGTAACCGAATTAAGAAAGGAAAAGAATTTAACTCAAAAGGATTTGGCTGAAAAATTATATGTATCAGATAAAACAGTTAGTAAATGGGAACGTGGTCTTAGTATGCCTAATGTCGTATTACTCATACCAATAGCTGATATATTAGATGTTACCGTTACAGAATTGTTACGTGGAGAAAAAATAGATACACAGAAAAATATTGATACAAAAGAAGTCGAGGAATTGGTAGTAGGCTCTCTCGATATGGCTGTTAGGAATTCTATTCATCAGCATAGAAAAAACTGGATATTAGCATATTTGCTATGTTTTTTAATATCTATTACAGAAATTATTATGTTAGTTGCATCTGGGAATTTAATAGCAGAGATGAAAGGTGATATATTGCTGGTTACAGGGTTAATGCTTTTATTTGGTGCATGGTTTTGTATCTTTGCCAAAGACATGTTACCAACATATTATGATGCCAACAAGATAAATTATGTTTCACAAGGAATTTTTAGAATACATCTAGTGGGTTTATCCTTTAACAATGGAAATTGGATGTACATCTGTACAAATTTAAAAATTTGGACACTTGCAACGGTTGTTCTATATCCTCTTGCATGTATTATAATAATCAATTGTCTCAATATAGCTTTATGGGATATTTTAAATAAAATTTTCTTAATTATGATATTAGGTGGGATGGTAGTTTCGATTTACATTATCGGGAAAAAATACGAATAATTAAATTACCTGCTATCGTTGTGGATATTACTAATTTACAACATTCTTCATGGGAAATAAGGAATGATGCAGAAGAGATTGTGTTAAGCGAATTAGCGTACATTTAAAACGTGGAAAGCTCCTTCGGGAGCTTTTTACTGGTTATCAAGAAAGTATATAGAAAATGCATTAATCATATGGTATGATTTGAACAGAAGATAGAATCTTATGAAGTAAGAAGAATATTTTGGAGGAACGTAACTTAGAAGTTACAGAATTAAGTTAATCGTGCCATATGGCTTGATTATAAACGCAAAGATAAAAACGCAACGTACATCTTTGATGTGCCAGAGCCGGTAGGTAGCCCGGCCGTCCTATATAAATAGGGTAAGTAACCTGCCCCTCCGGGTTGTCCATTCTTTGTTCAATCAATTTTAGGAGGGATTCTTATGGACAAAGTAAATGGAAAGCTGACAGTATTTTTTGAAGAGCCGTTTTGGGTGGGAATCTTTGAACGCATCGAAGATGGTAAATTATCTGTGGCAAAGGTAACATTTGGTGCAGAGCCAAAAGATTATGAAGTACAGGAATATATTCAAAAGTGCTATTTCAGTTTGAAATTCAGTCCGGTTGTTGAAACTGTTGTAAAGGATATCAAAAGAAATCCGAAACGGATGCAGCGGGAAGCAAAGAAACAGATGCTGGAAATAGGCATTGGTACAAAATCGCAACAGGCGTTGAAATTACAGCAGGAACAGAACAAGCAGGAACGCAAAGAGAAAAGACGCAAGAAAAAAGAGGCAGAAGAGCAGCGAATGTTTGAATTGAAACAGCGAAAGAAAAGAGAAAAGCGTAAGGGACATTAAAGTCCCTTGGGCTTTTACTCAAATCGAAAAGTGTTGAATAAAGCTTTCGGGAGGTGTTTCTATGAAGAAAAAAGTACTTGCAATTATGTTAGTTGCCATGTCAATAATGTTGATTTCGGCGTGTGGAAAAAAAGAAAAACTGTACGAAATTCCTGATCTATCGCAGTATAAGACAGATTATGTAGGAGATTCTTCGAATGTTATAAATATTGTAAGCGGTCAAGAGTATCCGGAGGGATACTCATATGATAGTATAGAGATACAGTCTGAAACAGAGCCTTATGGATTAACAGTTTTTCTAAAAGATGAGCCGTCTGCAGTCAAGCTTGAAGATGAATTGCAGGTTAATGCAGATATGACATTTGATTTGATTGGTAATTTGGGAACAATTGATTATAAAACAGCAGATAGTAAAGAAATTATTGTATCATATGAACGGTGATATATTTTTAGTCAACTTTTAGACAAGTTGAAGAGCAGAATATAAAAAGGCGTATGGAAGTTTTGATTTCCATACGCCTTTTTGAAAGGAGTTTATTTTTGAACAAGAGATTTGTAAGAGCATGTTATCTACTCGAAGATGATTACAATTCCATATCATAGGACTTTTTCTTAGCTCTTGCAGGCTGATTTCGCCGCATTTCCTGTTCTCGCTGATATTTAAGTTCCCATGCACGATGGGAGAAGACATCCGAATCTTCCACATTGAGATAATCCACCTCATTGGCGGCAATATCACGGCGGTGATAGTCATAATACTTACCAAAAGTACCTTTGAGCTGCTCGATTAGTTTATCCCGGAAATCAGGACGTATCTGGATTCTGGTGTCCAGCAATTCTGTATACTGTTCAGGTTCAGGACGAAATTTTTCTTCCCGGAAAGCGGCGGCATCTTTTTCAAGCTGTTTTTTGAGCGAGATGTCCTGAGAATCAAGGATATCAAGATTGTTATTCATCTGGTCATATTTCTTGGATAGATTTGTCATATCTTTATCGGTAGAGCATTCTGCCTGGAAGATTAGCTGCTCTTTCCTTGATTTCAGTTCTTCGATTTCTTCGGTAATAGTGGTAAGCTGCTGATTTAATTTTATATGCTGGATGGGATTCAAAATACTGGTTTTATCCTTTTGCACATTCAGTTCTTTCCGTTCTGTAACTTTAGCTTTGAGTTTCTTTTTAACGGTGTTGTATTTATTCAGTATTGGATTAAAATGATTCATCCAGTCATGGATCACTTCTTTTTGCATCTCATTGTGGAGCAAATGATATTGTGTAAAAATCATGTGATTTCGGATTGCTTCCAATGTTTCTGCAATTATTGGAATAGACTTTTCTACAGCTTCAGCCAGTTTTGCTACTTTTGCTTTTAATTCTCGGAGCATTTTGTTATCCGCACGAATCTGACGGTTGATTTCACAGCGGTCTGCTATCATGCCTTTCTTTTCCATATTCTGGGCAATGTAGCCTTCATGGATGGTTGGCTGTTCGGTGATTCCCTGATCTGCAAAGCTGCGGTGATCAATGGTAGCATTTATCTGATTACGTGCAAGCATTTTATTTACGGCATCTGTCCAGTTTGCCCGCCAGAAGCAAAGTTGTTTATCACTGTTCCATTGTTGGGAAATAGGATTCTGTCTGCCATATCGGCTGCTCTTGGGGTGCTTATCAATCCGTTCATATCCTTTTTCATGTGCGGAAGATGGAGTCAGATATTCTTTCTTTTTACCGACTTTATAGCGATATTGCTTTTCCCATCCCTGTTTCTGAGCAGTTTTAAATTCAGAAGCAGTAAATCCTTTTTCTTCCCCATCTTTGATACAGAGATATTCTTTTTCAGTTTTATACTGCCATGTTCCATTTTCATTTAGTGGTCGAACAGTAAGAAGAATGTGCGCATGGGGATTGTGACCATCTGTATCGTGGATGGCAAAATCAGCACACATCCCCATATCTACAAAGTTCTTTTGAATAAAATCCTGAAGAAGAGAAATATTGCTGTCTTTATCCAACTCAACGGGGAGTGCGACAACAAATTCTCTTGCCAGTCGGCTGTCTTTGGTCTTTTCGGTTTCTTCCACAGCATTCCAGAGTTGTTCCCGGTCATTCCATTCCGATGGAGCCATTGGAGGAAGCATCACTTCCTGATAGATCAGACCCTGCTTTCTGGTATAGTCATGCTGAATGCCGTCATAATCATTGTACATGCGGCTACAGCTCATATAAGCAGAAGCAGCAACAGCAGACCGACCGGAACCACGGCTGACGACTTTGGCTTGCATATGATAAATTGCCATATCTGGCACCTCCTTTCGATGTTGCCTGCAACAGCGGATAAAGCCCTCGGCAGAGCGCACAAGCCCCGAAGGGGATACCACTGCCCCAAGGGGTCCCCCGCAAAGCCTGCTTTGTGGGGAGAGGAGGAGCAAGGGAGTGTCCGTAGTTTTCGCCATTGGCGGAAACGAAGGTAAACGGACTTTGCGACGACGAGGTGGTGAGTAAGTGCGCCCTTCGGGAGTAGAACTTGTGCGTTTACATTCCCCGTAGCCGGATCATCAGCTCTCGTTTCAGGGAATCTAAATCCATTTCCTTAATATGGGGAACAATACTTTCCAGAATGGCTTCTTCATGGACTAACCTGTGTGTTCTGGCATCACGTTCTTTTTTGCGATTTCTTGCTTCGGCTTCTTCCTGGCGGTGTCTTGCCTGTAAAAGAGATTTTTCTTCCGGTGTCATGATTCTTTTATCTGCCATATCTGGCACCTCCTTTTTATGCCCGTATCCGGGCAGTTTTGGTTTTAAAATCTTTTGGTTTGGTACTATGGTTTTAGATAACTGACAGTGGCATATTTCTGGTAATAAATGAGGAAAGAAAGTAGTACCACTGTCAGTGAAAAGTAATCATTGTGTTATACTTCTTCGAGTCAATTCTGGTTCGGAGCATGATTGTTCAACAGGATTTTTTTCGCCTGTTTTAAATTAGCTGTTGCATTGTCCTGACGAATATTCCGGTTATTGATACGGACAGGAATACATCTCTCCAGAATACGGTCATAAATTCGTTTGTGTGCGATATCAGCGGCGTTATTCAGCTCTGATAAAGTGAGATTGGTCGTTATGATCAGGGGCTTTTTACTGCGGTAACGACTGTCAATCACATTGAATACCTGTTCCAGTGCAAAGTCAGAGTTCCGCTCAATTCCGAGATCATCAATAATCAGAAGACTGTAGCGGTTTAAGCTGTTGATGAACTGGTTTCTGTCTTCAAAATGCATTCCGGTAAGGGTATTCAGAATCCGGGAAAAGTTGGTCATCAGTACAGGAACGCCTTTTTCCAGAAGGGCATTGGCAATGCAGCCTGCAAAAAAAGATTTTCCAGTACCGACATCACCCCAGATGAGAAGTCCGGAAGCGTTTGCTTTCATCTCTTCCCAGTTGCTTACATAATTGTGTGCCAGTTTTATTTCCGGATTGATGCCGTTATCTCTGGCAAAAGTGTAGTCATAGAGTGCTTTGTCCTGTAAGCCGCTGGTTTTAAGATGCTCTATTTCCATTTGTTTTTCATGAAGTTTTCTCTGGACTTCTTCCTGCTCAAAGATTTCCTGCTGGCATTTACAGCGGATGGAAGGAATAAGAACCTTTCCCTGTAATTCATGCCGGCATTGTCTTGGCGTATTGCATTTGGAACAGTAGATCAGGTGGTCTGTTTCGTTAAAATATTCATCAGGCTGAAGCTCTCTGTTTGGTGTTATAGCGGTTGCTTTTTCTGTAAATCTTGTCATAGTGTTTCGTATTCCTCACTTTCGTAATTTCTTTGCCGGGAAGCAGGATGATCCTGTCTTGCCCAGTTGATGATGGTAGCTGCATGGTTCTGATATTGCTTTCCGGTAGAAGCCATATAACCGGATAAGCGTTCAATATAATCCTTCCAGTCAGGGATTGTCTGCCGGATATCTTCGAGCTCTTTTTCTGACAGAAAAACATTTTGAAATTTTCCATAGGGTGAGAGTGGCTCCTTACTCCCTCTTTTTTCTAAATTGTTCTTTTTTATCTCTTTCTTATTACCAGACAGTTTTCTGTCTGTATCAGGGAAAGAATCCTGTCTGTCAATAGGACAGTTTTCTGTCTGTCTTAGGGAAAGAAATCTGTCTGTATAGTGGATGGTTTCTTTTGGGAGTTTTACATAAATCCGATTGGGCTGTCCGGGATCCTGCCGTTTTCGGAAGATAAGCTCCTGTTTTTCCAGTACTGCCAGAGCAGTTTTAACCGTCATCTGGCTTTTGTGGAGAACTTCTGCCAGTGCTTCAATCGTAAAGTAAATGAACACATGACCGTCTGTATCTGACCACCCCTCATTTTTCTGGGAAAGCCTTGCCCGGTCGAGCAGGATAATATAAAGCATTTTGGCAGTTTCGTTTATTTCCATGTCCAGAAGGAAACGGGGAAACATCATATAAGATGGCAGGTTGGTGTCTGCTGTCAGAAAGTCAGTCATGTGTTCACCTCCAATCAAAAGGGTTTATTCCCCAAGAAAATCCCAGTCTACATCACTATCTGGCTGTGAATTTTCAGGTGCTGGAAAGGATGCCCTGATTTGGGGCTCCCTTTGCGCCATGCCTGCAGTCAGTCCGGAAAGAAAAAGTGGCAATGCCTGTTTCAGACTGTTTTCCACTGCATCTACAATCTGTTTCACAAAAAGTTCTTCCCGTTCTCTTGTTTCCAGATAAGGATCAGTCTGTGTGCGGTAGTAGCGGTCAAAATAATCTACCAGTGCAAGAGAGATTACCTGACTGTAAGATTTAAAATCCTGCCTGTCCATCGTCTGTAAATATTCCCAGGCTCTCCGTTGCTGTTCTTTGTCCAGATTAAAGCGCAGGTTTGTGTTGCGGATATTGTTCTGCATGGTTTATCCCCTCCTTTTCAGGCTCATATAAGCCAGAGATTCGTAACCTTTGGCGGTGGCGCAGATGTCATCAATGATGGTGACTCGTAATTTGTCATACGTTCCGAAGTTACGGATCAGACATCCACCGCCGCCAACTACATACAGGTGCATTAGGTCAGGATTGTATTCATATTTGCGGAGTGTGGAAAAAAGTTCTGCCACATACTGTCTGGCAATAGAACTGATACAATCCATATATGGTGCTGAAATGTCAGCTGTTCCAAACCGCAGAATCTGTTCTACTGTAGATTCTTCAATCTTCACTCCAAATTTGTCCAGAACAGCGTTCTTTGCAGCAATCATGCATTGGTTTACACCAAGTTTTTCTGTCCAGCATCGGCTTTCTTGTGCTTTCTTATTGTTGATATACAGAATGTTCATGGTTCCGTTTCCGATATCTGCAAGGAGATTAGTTCCCTTGAAATTTCCAAGGTGGTTTACAATAGCCGGATATCCCTGTGGGTAAAGGCTACATCCCACAAAGCGGAGATGATATTCTTTGCCGTTGAAACGGTAATGGACTTCTGGATTCTGGAGCAGATAGGAACGAAAAGCTTCTCTTTGATTTCTGATCCATGTCAGAGGAAGTCCGGCAGCCAGATGAACATCTGCTTCACGGATGGAAAAGACATTCAGTTCCCTTGCAATAGCCATTAGCGTCAGAAGATAATATTCTTCGTCCATAGCTTTATCCGGGATAAATTCTTTGTGTCCTTCGCCGATCCGGTAGTAAATGCCGTTGTATTCCAGAATATTCCCGGTGAAGATTGGTTCAGTTTCATAGGCTTTGATGCCGGTTGGGGTGACGGTGTTTGCTGTTTTCATATTGCCGTAGCCATGATCTACAGCAATGATTTTGGTGTTTCTGAGTTCTCGCATAAAAAATACCTCCGTTTTCGTATTGATTGATTCAGCAGGTCGTACCGGTGTGGTACTGCTCTGCTGTGGGATAAGCATACGAAAATCGGAGGAAAAAGGCATTGAGGGGAAATTGAGCAGGAATTGAGAAAAAAGATATATTGTGCTTACGTTCTTCATGTACTCTTGTTGTGATTTCATTGTTTTTTATCGTATAATATGGATACTGGAGGTGGTTTGGATGAAATACAAGATTTTAGTTGTCGATGATGATAAAGAATTGGTGAAAATGCTTTGTAGTTATTTTAATATGAAACAATATGAAACCATTACGGCTACAGATGGAATGGAAGCATTAAATAAAATAAAAATGAAACCGGATATTATTTTGTTGGATATCAATATGCCACGCATGGATGGGATTGAAGTATGTCGTCTGATACGCAGTAAAGTGTTATGTCCAATTTTATTTCTGACAGCAAGAGTTGACGAAGATGATAAAATTAATGGGTTGCTTTCAGGTGGGGATGATTATATTACGAAACCATTTAGTCTTCGGGAGTTGGAAGCAAGGATTGTCACAAACATAAAGAGAGAAGAAAGGCATCAACAAAAAACGGAATACCGTTTCATGGATGAAATGCTGATTGATTATTCTGAAAAAATAGTAGCTATAGCTGGACACAGGATGGAGTTCACAAAAATTGAATATCAGATTATTGAATTCTTATCCATGCATCCAGGGCAGGTGTTTGATAAAGAACGTATATATGCACAAGTCTGTGGATATGATGCGGAAGGGGACAGTAGAACGATAACGGAATTAGTACGGCGTATAAGGAAAAAAATAGCGGATTATTCAGAAAAAGAATACATAGAAACTGTATGGGGGATTGGATACCGATGGAAAAAATAAGAAACTTGTCACTGAAAAAAACAATTCTGCTTTATTTTGTGATCAGCTTAACGGCAGCATTTCTGTTATCTGGATTTACAGTTCATTTTGCAGGAAATATGCAGAATAAAATATGGGAAAAATATATTGATTATGCAGATTATACGGACGTGTTTCAGCAATATGGAAAGAAATACGAGATTGAGATATCAAGACCTAATCAATCGCAGATGAATCGTTTGGACTATCATCTTTCGGAAATGTGTGACTTTATGGAAACATATTCGGTACTGATTTTTTCGATTGTTGGGAGTGTTGTTGCGGTATTCTTTTTTTATAAAAATAAGTTAAAGACACCTCTACAGGAACTAAAAGATGCCTCACAAATGATTGCAGATAATGAACTGGATTTTCATGTGTCCTATGAAAATAAAGATGAGATGGGAACTTTGTGTAAAGAATTTGAAATGATGCGAAGTGATTTAGCAGATAACAACAGAAAGATGTGGCGAATGATTGATGACGAGAAGGCTTTGCGGAATGCAATTGCACATGATATACGTTCTCCACTTTCCATATTGCGTGGGTATCAGGAAATGCTCTTAGAGTTTGTTTCTGCCGAGAGTATAAAAACAGAGGATGTTATTGATATCTTACAAACAGGCATGTATCAGATTGACCGTATAGAGCATTTCACGGAAAACATGAGAAAAATGTCCCATTTAGAACAGAGGGAACTGCAATGCTCAGAGATAGAGTTATCGGAACTGGCAAAAAAGATTGAGGCAGAAGCTGCCATGCTGTCCAAGAAGGAAAGTAAATTATGTAAGGTAGAAAGAGTGCAGGAACAAAACATTGTGAAAGTGGATGAGGAACTTGTCATGGAAGTGACAGACAACTTACTGGAAAATGCGGTTCGATATGCACAAAAAAGTATTGCTTTGCAGATAAAGAAAAAGGATGGTTTTCTTATAATTTCTGTTGAAGATGATGGAATAGGATTTGTGGATACTGAGGAAAAAGTAACAGAGCCATTTTATCATAAGAATCCACAAGATGATTTAAAGCATTTTGGCCTTGGTATGTATATTTCTCGTATTTTCTGTGAAAAGCATGGAGGAAATTTGAAAATATATAATGCCAGACAAGGCGGTGCTCATGTAGAAGCTCTTTTCAAAGCTGAATAAAAATACTTTATAAGGCTGAAATCGCAAATAAAGTGGTTTTAGTCTTTTTTGTTGTGAATTTATTGAGAATTGATTTGTATGATGTTGTTAAAGAAATAAAGAAAGGAAGAGATACAATGAAAACAATCATAAAAAGAAGTATACTTGATTATTTAAAGAACCCTGTTTTGTGGATTGGCTTGATTATTATAGTTGCCAGTATGTATCAATGTCTGTCATCGTATTTGCAAATTCATTATATCAAACAGAATGAACAGATCACACAAAATGACGTAGCATTGGAAGATGCTGATGTCATGGATGGGTACATTCCCACATCTGATGATAAAGAAAGAAGAAGGGAGTGGGAAGATACGATCAAAGAGACGTTAATGGACACCTCCAAAAATGGTTTTGGATTTAGCAGGCAGGAAGCAGATCATGTAATGAAAGAAATTCAGAATATGGATGTAAAGACTGCTTCTGAGTTTTTGGAATCCCAATATGGCTATTATAATGCAATATATGCTTATGAGGACCTTGAAATTCATAAGGGGACAGCAGAAGAAATCAATCATTATATCGAGCGGAAATTATCCGAACATTCTTTTTCCTGGTACTTTGCCAAAAAATTTACGGATTTTGCAGGATTGCATATGGCCTTTTTTGCAACAGTCTTGCTATCATTTTTATTTATTCAGGATACACGAAAAAGTACCTATGAATTATTACATACAAAGCCTGTTACGGCAGTCCAATATATATGTGGGAAAGTAATAAGCGGATTCATTAGTATGCTGGGAGTATTAGTGATTTTGAATGTTATATTCTTTATGCTGTGTTTGAAAACGTCTTTAGAATCGGGCTTTCCAGTAACACCAATTGATTTTTGCGTGAATTCTCTGATCTATATTATTCCGAATCTTTTGATGATATGTTGTGTCTATACAATTACAGCAGTAATATTTAAAAATCCGCTTCCGGCAGCACCAATCTTGTTTTTACACATTATATATTCAAATATGCTGACCATGAAGAATGATATTTATTATATGAGACCGTTCTCTATTATGGTGCGATTCCCTGGCAGATTTTTTGAAACACATGTAGCCAAAATGTCAAACATAAATCAGATTATTCTTGTAATTTCATCAGTTATATTAGTATGTATTTCTGTTACAATCTGGAAAAGGAGGAGGGTTCATTGAAAACGGAACTAAAAAACTGCCTGTCGTTATATAAGATTTTTTATTCATGTGCATTTATACTGATATTGTGTGCTATTCATCCGATTATATACTATGAAGAAATCGGTTCAGCGATTCAGTCGCCAATAGCATTTTTAACAATTATTTTTTGTAGTGACACATATTTGATGGAAGTAAAAAGTAAGCGTGCCGATGTATTTCATTTGTATGATCAAAAAAAGCAGTTAAAAGTAATATCGCAGAGAGTGGGCGTTCAAATATTATATTTATTAATACTTTCCTGTGTTGGATATGTTTTGTTTTTCTGGCAAAAACCGGGCAGTGTAAACGAAGGCATTTCGGGTATTCAGATATTTCTTTTATATTTCATTGCAATGTTTGGAACTATCTGGCTTTGGAGTATATGCTCTGTGATTTTGTGTACATTGCTTCGAAATATGTGGGCAGGTATTGGATGTTTATTTGGAATTGTCATTGGACTTATATCAAAAGCGGGAAGTTCATTTTTCGGAAATCTGGGATTGTTTTCTTTCAGCTTTTGTGAACCTACTCAATTAATGTCCGAGAGTTGGATTTATGGAACGCTTGTGTCTTTTATAGCGGGGCTGTTTTTATTTGCAGTATTACCAATGACTTTAAAGAAAAGAGGATAGATTATGAGTATTAGAATAAATGATTTAACAGTTAGATTTAAAAATGGTGTAGTTGCAGTAAATAAGGCATCTCTTGAAATACCTAAGGGAATTTACGGACTTTTGGGTGAGAATGGTGCCGGAAAAACCACTTTGATGAGGGTTCTTACAACTGTTTTAAAACAAACGGAAGGAATGGTTTCCCTTGATGGAATTCTGTATAACGAGGGAAATTATGAGAAAATACAGAAAAAGATTGGTTATCTTCCACAGGAAATCGACTTATATCCGAATCTTACGGTGAAAGAATGTCTTGTATATATGGGGGGACTGTCAGGAGTAGCCAGAAATGACCTCGAACAAAGAATTACCTATTATCTGGAAAAGACTTCTCTTACAGAGCATCAGAATAAAAAAATGCGGCAATTATCTGGTGGTATGAAGAGACGTGTCGGACTCATACAGGCACTTCTTAATAATCCGGATTTTTTGATTATTGATGAACCTACCACCGGGTTAGATCCGGAAGAAAGAATCAGGATCCGCAATCTTTTGGTTGATTTTTCAAAGGATAGAACTGTGCTGTTTTCCACTCATGTAGTAGAAGATTTAGCAGCAACCTGTACACAGCTTGCCATTATGAAAAAGGGAAGTTTTTTATATTCTGGAAGCGTGAGTGGGTTGCTGGAAAATGCAAAGGGCTGTGTTTGGAATTGTACGGTACAAAATGCAGAAGAAGCCCGTTTGTTAGAAGCCAATTATTCTATATCATCTAAGCAGTATGTAGAAAATGGAATTCATATGAAAGTATTAAGCAAAGGAAAGCCAAATGAGAATTGTGTCCTGGATAATGATATCACTTTGGAAGATGCATATATTTATTTGACGAATAGTTGAATATAACGGCGGGCAAGTTGCCCGCCGTAAATTATGCTTATTTTGTTAAAAGACCGGATAGATTTTTTCCAATGCAAAATCCAATCTGTGGATATAACTCCTGAATTTCCTGATATTTTGCTTCAATCATTTCTGGTTCATCAGCCCAGATCTTTTCATATATTTTGAAAGCTCTTTTAAAATGTGTTTTGGCTTGCGGAAGATTGGCAGTCATCAGATAAATGGTTCCAAGGGTTTCCTGTACTTTGGCATAATCCAGACAGTCATCGGAATGGTATTCCTTGATGATGCCGGATAATTTTTGCAATTCAGAGATGCCTCTTTCGGGTTCCTGCTGTTCTGTCAGGAACATTGCATAATTGGCAATCTGAGGTATGCTGTCATTTATATGAAGCAGGTTAAATTGGTCAAGCAGTGAGATACTTTTTTCCATGTGTTCTCTTGCAAGATCGGGATGACCGTTCATGCGGTAAAGTCCACCGAGATTGGCATGAAGGTTGGAAACAAGGCGAGCATTGTCAGCAGTGATATTTTCTATCTGGGCAAGTGCATCCTTTTCCAGTTTTATTGCTTTTTCTGGCTTGATTTCAAGAGTAGCCTGAAAATCCAGTAACAATGCCCGGTCAGAATCGGTGCCAATGTCTTTAGGCTTCAAAAAATTTTTTAATTCCTGAATGATTTCTTTCATACCTTTCTGGTAATTATAATTATCCATATATGGAAAAACATTTTCCAGAAAAAGTAGATATTTTGGTATATCATCTTTTTCAATCAATTCTATGATGTTTCCTGCTGTCTGAAACAGCTTCTTGTAATAATCGACTTCAATTCCATGCATTAAACATATTTTCTGTAAAGAATCCAGTAATATGTGACAGCTACTTACAGATGGTTTTGTCTCTGAAAGGGCAATTTCCTTAATCATAGGATGCAGGGAGATTGTGTGACGTGTAGTTGTCTGCACAAAACCAGTTTCAATCAAGTCGTTAATTTCATTTAAGGTAGGCAGTTCCAGCCATTTGGCGAATATGCGGGCAGAAATACCAGTGTAAGGAAGAAAACACAAATTGCACATGATATCCTGCTGTTTTCGGGATAAAGCATATAGTGAAAATAGAGTATGGATATGACTATAATAAGTGGCTTTACTGCTTTGACCATCCTTGATTATCTTAATTTTATCTTCATTATCGAGAGATGCTCTTTCTT
The DNA here is from genome assembly GCF_025566965.1 of Blautia ammoniilytica. NCBI lineage: Bacteria > Bacillati > Bacillota > Clostridia > Lachnospirales > Lachnospiraceae > Blautia > Blautia ammoniilytica. The sequence goes on from NZ_JAOQJL010000038.1 coordinate 22,432, forward strand.
CCTGAAGTTTTGCTAATAACTGACCTGGAGTTGAAATTCCATTTTTCAAAAGTTTTGCAGCCAGTTCTACAGCAAAAGTATGAGAGTGAACAGTTTTGATGATCTTTTCAACTGTTGCCCGGTACGTATCTGCTTCCGAATAAAATACTGATGCCAGCTGGAAGAGAGCGTTCATATCCTCTATTTCTTTTAATGGCAGAGTACAGTACTCATCCAGTTTGCTTCTGGTTGTAAACAAAATCTGGCAGCGATATTTTAATACTACTGACAGAAAGCTGTCTTGTGTAGCAGAGACATTAAAATTGTCTATGATCAACAGAGTATCAGATTTCAGAGAACGCAGGAAACGGTTATGTCTTTGAAACCGTTCCTGTTCAGTGCTTTCCGGAAGATCGTCAATAAAATCCATGTCAGTAATGTCCTGATGAAGAGTGCCGGTATATTCTACATAAAGGATATTGGTGTATTGCTTTATGTACCGCTTTGCGTAGGCTTTAGCAAGTTCACTTTTTCCGATGCCAGCGATTCCGCAAAGAAAAACATGACGTTTTTCCTCAAGTATGGTATATAATTCTTCCAGTTCTTTATCTCTTCCGAGAAAATGACGGCATGGTTTCGGAACCTCACTGTCCATAATGTAATCCAGCACAATGGGGGATAAAGCCCCTCCGGCAATTAATTTTTGATTTTTAGTATTACGTTTGATGAATTGGCGTTCCATGCCAAAAGAAATCAGTTTTGCAAGAAACAGCAGTCTTGAACTGGCTGGTTTATATAAGGGAGTCAGATTTTTCTTTTTCGCATCTGAGATGCTGTCATCCTGAATGAATAAAGTGTAAATATCTTGTATAGCCATATTGCAGTCAGACATCAATGGAAGAAGATTCTGGTGGATAGTATGGGCTAATTTTTCCTGATTGGATGGCTTGGAATAGTAAGCGGATATTTTAGGACTGATTTTAGCCTGACCAGTCATCCAGCGGCAAACCAGACCATTGTCCATTGAAAAATCCTGATTTACCGGATCATCCATAAAATCTTCAAATAATTCGTATAAAAAATCAGGTTGACTCATTTGATTACTTTCGCTGATATGATTTTTTAAACAAGTGCTAATAGAAGAAAAATCGCATCGATTCAATAGAAATTCCCCTTTCGTAGTTAAGATTAAGTATATCTATCATAACACGAACATATATTCGATTCAAGAAAATGCGGATATTTTTAAAGTGATTGTGTCAATTTACAATCAATTTCTATTCAATGTGGTTTTCTGGCAGGTTCTGTAAAATAAGTTCAGATCAAAACAATAACGGGAGGAGCTTATGCAACAGAATATTGAATTTGAGCGGTGCATTGATTTTCTGGTATGGATGATTGATAAGTACGGCGAAGAAGTCCTCCGGGAGTTGGAGGAAGAAAAACAGAATAAGGAAGAAAGAGAAGCGGCAGTTTCCTGAAATACAAAATGTAAATCAGACTGTCGCTTTTTTCATGTATTTTTAAATCAAATAAATTTTAAAAGCTGATAAAAAAGAATGATAATTTGGAGAAAAATAGCATAGAATAATTTTGAGCTGATATGACAGAGAATGTTTTGGCATATTGACAGGACATTTAAAATGACGTATACTAAGCTCAGTGATCGTTCTGTAGAAACTTGCGAAGCCTACAGGCGGGGGAGAGCCTGCGGGTCTCTCCCTCTTTTGTTTTAAGGAGAAATGAGATGCAGACACCGAAAAAATTCTCTTCTTTTAGTGACCAGGTTTCCTGGATCAGTGATGAAAAGGGAATAAAAATAAAAGACAGAGAATATGCGGAAGAGATGTTACGCCAAATAGGATATTTTCCTCTTATGGGAGGATATAAACATCTTTTTAGAATATCAAACACAAAAAAATATAAAGCAGGAACAAGTTTTGAAGAAATAGTCAGTCTGTATAAGTTTGATGCAGAGCTTAGAGAGTTGTTCTTTAAATATTTACTGCAGATTGAGCGACAGATGCGTTCTTTGATGTCATACTATTTTACTGAAATGTATGGAGCAGAGCAGAAGCAGTACCTGGATGCTAATAATTATAATAATACAAAAAGAAATCATGCAACAATCGTAAAGTTGATAGCGACCTTGAAACGGGCAACAACGACCACAGATTATACATATATCAACTATTACCGCAAGACATATGGTGAAATTCCATTATGGGTTTTGGCAAATGTACTTACGTTTGGAAACTTATCAAAAATGTTCCGAGTATTTCCTCAATCTTTAAAATCAAAAGTATCAAAAAACTTTGAACCTTTGAATCAGCATCAGATGGAGCAGTTTCTATCTGTTCTCACGAAATACAGAAATGTATGTGCCCATGGGGAACGACTGTTTACATACAGAACGGTAGATGCTATTGCGGATACACCGCTTCATAAAAAACTTTCATTACCACAGAGCGGTAATCAGTACGAAAAAGGAAAACAAGATTTGTTTGCTGTGGTGATTGCTTTTAGATATCTATTACCTGGAAAAGATTTTCTGGAATTTAAAAGAAAGCTCATAAAGGAGATTGACCGAGTAAACAGAGAGGTAGAGCATATAAGCGAAGTTGAATTATTGAATAAAATGGGTTTCTCGGAAAACTGGAAAAGTATTACCAAATATCATTTAAAGTAAAGAAATATCCTCTAAGAGATAGTGAAATACCTATTGTCTTAGAGGATTTTTTATTGAAGAATTTTAATATTTAAGAGTTTGTTTTTTCCTTTTTGACATTAAAGATAAGATTTCTTGTGGGTTTGTCAACTGACGTCCGGGAAGTGTCTGCTTTGGTGTGCGGTCAAGGTCGGCTTCGTCAATCGCTGCAATAAAAAGTTTTACGCTGTTTGGATTGGATATGACAAAATTATGAGTAATACTTGAAGTAGCCATACGAACACCTCCCTCTTTTCGGTTTTTTTTGTATTAATTATACGATTGACAGAGAAATGCGTCAATAAGAAAAATAAGCATTGAAAATAGTTGGAACAAGTACTAAAATAAAGTTGGGACATGAAATGAAGGTTACATTACGAAATAATAAGAAGTGTAGGTGGAAGGTTTGAACATAGAAGCATATGATGCGGATTCATTGAGAAAGATGGTTAGGTTGCTTGAATATGAGAACAAGATATTAAAAGATAAATTGAAGAAAGCAGGCATTTCCTATGAAGAGGTGAATCCTTTTGAAGAAAAAATAGAAAGTGCAGAAGAATATGACCTGGATCAAGGGAATCGTATTGTAAATCCACCGTATATTACAGAGAAAATGGCAATACGTTTCTTTTCGATGTTTTGGGGAAGAGAAGATGTATATGCCAGAAGAGGAAAGAACGGGGGCTATTTTCCACAATGTGCGAATCGTTGGAATGACCGGCTTTGCCCTAAACAACGTAAAGAGAAGGTGTTTTGTGATGAATGTGAAAATACTAAATGGATAAGTCTGGATGTAAAAAAAATAATTGCTCATTTGTTAGGCACAAAAGAAGATGGATCAGATGTAATCGGTGTATATCCTTTATTGTCAAATGGTACATGCAGATTTATTGTATTTGATTTTGATAATCACGAAAAAGGAGCAGAGGTTACGGACTTTGCAAATACGGATAATGAGTGGCATAAAGAAGTGGATGCGCTTAGAAAAATGTGTGAGCTTAATGGTATCAGACCTTTAGTTGAGAGATCTCGCTCCGGGAAAGGGGCACATGTATGGATTTTCTTTAAAAAGGCAATACTGGCGGCAACAGCAAGGAATTTTGGATTTCTCCTGTTAGACAAGGGTTCAACTTCCATCAATCTGAAATCGTTTCATTATTATGATAGAATGTATCCTTCGCAGGATGTGGCAAGCAGCATAGGTAATTTGATTGCATTGCCATTACAGGGGCAGGCACTTAAAAATGGAAATAGTGCTTTTGTAGATGAAAATTGGAATGCATATCCTGATCAATGGGATGCTCTTTTCAATAAAACAAGAAAGCTGGGAATAGAAGATGTTGAACAATGCATGGCAAAATGGCAAGGAGAATTAGCAGAAGTCAGAGGAACGCTTACTAATATTGAGAAGAATGTCAGACCGAAACCATGGAAGAAGAAATGTGAGTTTTGTATGTCAGATGTTGTGGGCAAGCTTCACATGGTATTGGGCAATGGAGTTTATATTGATACTCTGAATCTTATGCCAAGAATACAAAATCAGATTCGTAGTTTGGCGGCATTTGATAATCCGGAATTTTACAAAAATAAAAGGCTGGGATATTCTAATTATTATAATTTCAGTGCTGTATATTTAGGTAAGGATATAGATGGATATATACAGATTCCGAGAGGACTGCGGGAAAATATTATACAGGAATGTGAAAAAGCAGGCATTTCAGTTGATGTTTCAGATCAAAGAGAAACAGGACAACCTATCAGAGTATCTTTTAAAGGTGATTTGCGAATGCAACAGGAATTAGCAGCAGAAAAATTATTATCACATTCAGATGGGGTTCTGAGTGCGGCAACTGCATTTGGAAAGACTGTAGTATGTAGTTACCTTATTGCAGAGCGAAAAGTAAATACGCTCATTTTGCTGCAAAGTAAAGATTTGCTTAATCAGTGGGTTGATGAATTGAATCATTTCTTAGAGATAAGAGAAGAACCACCGGATTATGAAACAAAAACAGGAAGAAAGAAAAAAAGAAATAGTGTGATAGGCATTTTGCACGGAAATAAAAATACGTTGACAGGGATCATAGATGTTGCAATGGTTGGTTCAATGTACAGCAGAGGAAAATTTAATGAACGGATTAATTCTTATGGAATGGTAATTATGGATGAATGTCATCACGCAGCTTCTAACACATCTATGGAATTATTGCAGAAAATAAATGCAAAATACGTATATGGTGTTTCTGCTACGCCTAAACGTGGCGACAGTCTTGATCGGATTATCTATATGCTGTTGGGACCTTTGCGACATAGATTTACTGCGTTGGAGAGGGCTAAGGAGCAAGGGATTGGACATTATTTTGTCCCAAGATACACAAGAGTAGTTGATACTGCAGAAAGCAAGGATAATATTAATAAAGCATATAATTTGATTAGTACCAGTAAGGTGCGCAATGAAATGATCATAGATGATGTTATAACTTGTGTTGCAAGAAAACAAACTCCTGTAATTTTGACAAGATTTAAGGAACATGCAAAATTTTTACATGATGCCTTAAAGGAAAAAGCAGATCATGTATTCCTTCTGTATGGGGATAATTCGGATAAGGAAAATGCGGAAATAAGAGTAAAATTAAAGCAGATACCTGAAAATGAATCGCTTATTTTGGTGGCAACTGGTCAGAAAATAGGAGAAGGGTTTGATTTCCCAAGACTGGATGTATTAATGCTTGCAGCACCTGTATCTTTTGAAGGACGCCTGGAACAGTATGTAGGTAGATTAAACAGAGATTATGTCGGAAAAGAAGCCGTTTATGTGTATGATTATATCGATTCGCATGTGCGTTATTTTGATAAAATGTATGCAAAAAGATTGAGAGCATATAGGAAGATGGGATTTTCAATCTGGACGCAAGAGTTGCAACCTAAACAAATAATAAATGCAATATTTGATTCTGTAAATTATACTGAAAAATTCGAGCAAGATATTGTAGAGTCAGAAAAAATGGTGGTAATTTCCAGTCCGGATATCAGACAGGATAAAATTGACAGATTTTTATTACTAGTCAAGAAGAGACAGGAAGTAGGGGTAAAGGTCACAGTTATTACAACAGATCCGGAAGATATTACTTACGGAAAGTCAGATGTATGTTATGAATTAATCAGAGCAATGCAATTGGTAGGAATAAATGTGATAACAAGAACAGAAGTAGAAGAATGTTTTGCCGTTATTGATGATGAAATAGTATGGCATGGCGGGATGAATCTACTTGGAAAAGCTGATGTCTGGGATAACTTAATGCGTATCAGAAATTCACAAGTTGCAACGGAATTGTTGGAAATTGCTTTGGGATGTTCTGAGGAGAGGAGGAAAAGTGAATAAAAAGATAAAATGTGATATCTATACCAGAGTATCCACAACTATGCAGGTAGATGGCTACAGTCTGGATGCTCAGAAAGAAAAACTCAAGAGATATGCGGAATTTCAGAATATGGAAATCGTAAATGAGTATTCAGACGAAGGTAAATCTGGAAAGAGCGTAGAGGGCAGACCGGAATTTCAGAGAATGTTGGATAATATTGAGAATGGAACAGATGAGGTACAGTTTGTACTGGTGTTCAAGCTTTCCAGATTCGGTCGTAATGCGGCAGATGTATTAAACTCTTTGCAGAGGATGCAGGATTTTGGAGTGAACCTGATCTGTGTAGAAGATGGAATTGACAGCTCAAAAGATAGTGGAAAGCTGATGATTTCTGTTCTGTCTGCGGTGGCAGAGATTGAACGAGAGAATATCCTTGTTCAGACAATGGAAGGACGTAAGCAGAAAGCCAGGGAAGGAAAATGGAACGGAGGATTCGCTCCATATGGTTATGAATTGGTAAATGGAGAATTACAGATTGCAGAGGATGAAGCGGAGATTATTCGTTTGATTTATGACAAATTTATTCATACAAATATGGGAATCTCTGCGATTGCTGCATGGCTGAACCAGCATGGATATAAAAAGAAAAAACGACAGAATAATACATTGGACGCATTTGCCTCTTCCTTTATAAAAGGCGTTCTGGATAATCCGGTATACTGTGGAAAGTTGGCTTATGGACGAAGGAAGAACGAGAAAGTTTCTGGAACAAGAAATGAATATCGCATTGTAAAGCAGGAAAATTATATGCTGCACGATGGTATCCATGAAGGAATCATCTCAGAAACAGACTGGGAGCTTGCTCATCAAAAACGGGAAAAAACAGGTGTGAAATATGAAAAGACACATAGCCTCGATCATGAGCATATTTTATCTGGAATATTGAGATGTCCGTTATGTGGAAGCGGTATGTATGGAAACGTGAACCGAAAGAAAAAGAAAGACGGAACCTTATATAAGGATTATTTCTATTATGCCTGCAAACATCGTCGCCTGGTAGATGGTCATAAATGTGGATATCGTAAACAATGGAGCGAGGAGAAGATTAATAATGCAGTGGAAGAAGTTATTCGGAAGCTGGTGAAGAATCCTAAATTTGAAGAAGCAATTCTGAATAAAATCGGTTCAAGAATAGATACAGAAGAAATAGAAAAAGAGATGGAAAGGCTGGAAAAACAGCACAGGCAGCTGACCGGAGCAAAAGCAAGACTTGGACAGCAGATGGACAGTCTGGATATCATGGATAAATTTTATGAAAAGAAATATCAGGATATGGAGACACGCTTATATCGTCTGTATGATGAAATTGAAGGCGTGGAGAACAGTATAGAGGAAGTCAAGAACCGCCTGTTGAATATCCGGCAACAGAAAATATCAGAAGAAAACGTCTATCAATTTCTTTTGTATTTTGATAAACTATATGATAAGTTCACCGACCGGGAGAAGAAAGAATTTCTTAACAGCTTTGTAGAACAGGTGGACATTTACGAGCAGGAGCAGCTAGATGGCAGATTCCTGAAGCACATAAAGTTCCGTTTTCCAGTGTATTTTGGAGACAGGGAAACACAGGAACTTTGTTGGGACAACGAAAGTACCGTTTAGACAGTATGTTTATTGTCCAAACTCCACGAAGCGAAGCATCATGTGAATGTGAGACTTGACATGGACGAGATGGATTTAACGGCGGCTGAGAGGCGCTAAAGGTCCAGGGGACCTTTGCCCAGCGCGGACCGAAGCGGAGCGTAGACAGGCTACTTATGAGGAGATAAAGAAGTATGTGTCAGAGCATAATGATGGGATGAAGGTATCTAATCTGTATATTGCACAGATAAAGCAGAAGCATGGAATTATAGAAAGAGAGAACTATAATAAGCCAAAATCTGAGAAGGGCGGACAGCCGGAATGCCCAAAAGAAAAAGAAATAGCGATTGAAGAGGCGTTGAAGTATTTTCAGATGATTCCAAGTGAATCATAGGCTAACTTGGCTTATCGAATGGAGAAAATTCAACTAATGTTATTGGGCCTTCGGACATTGGAAATAAAATCTGATGTTCGTAGGCTTTTTGTTCATGACAATAGAATGTTTGCTGAGCGTGCATTCTATTGTATACAGAAAAAATTTTCGCAGATATAATAAACATGACATATAGCTGTCGTGTTGAATCAGGTATAATATGTATGGAGTGTAAGAAACGATGAAAATAGATAGACTTATCGGTATATTGTCAATCTTACTGCAGGAAGAAAAGACAACGGCTCCTGAACTGGCAGAAAGATTTGAGGTACGGCTTTAGCCTGTTCAAAATGTCTACGCAGCGTGTAGGCATTTTGAACTATAACCCACCTGCTTCGCGCAACATCATAAACTTAAGAAAATACTTGTTCTTATGTCCTTTATTTTTTAATTAAGGCTTCATTATAAAACTGTATTGTAAGAAAAAAAGTCCAGACTTTCCCCGGGGGATGCAAATTCCGGCTCATCTGACCACGCATTCCGCTAAGAACTGATCGGTCTTTCCGGATGTAGCTGAACGTATTTCCGCTTCAGCTGATCAATAAGTTTTCAACGTGTTATAGTTCTTTCGTAGTCATCAAATGATTGCGAAAGGAGGCATAACTATGCAAGACTACAACACGATTATCGGCTCCATCCAGATGCGTTTGAATGGATGCCAGACCAGGTCTGTTATGGACCGTTACAAGATTGGCTCAGGTACATTAAATCTGATCATGAGCCGATATCATGCCAACGGGATCCCGATCGAGGAACTCCGAATGATGACACCTACGGAAGTTGAGGACCTTTTCTATCCGCAGAAAAATCTACAGAGGAAAGATATCCCTCTTCCAGATTTCCAGTATTACTATGACAGAATCCATACACCAGGAAGCCGCATGAACATTTCGTTCTGCTGGCTGGATTATAAAGAAAAGAATCCTGATGGTTATGAGAAGTCACAGTTTTATGAATACTTCAACCGATTCATAGCGGAAAACTATGGTGTTCAGAAAGTATCAATGGCTGTAAACCGAATCCCGGGTGAAAAGATGTATATCGACTGGGTTGGCGATCAGCCGGAACTTTTAACAGACACTGAAACAGGTGAGATTAACAAGGTTCATATTTTTGCGACCACGCTTGGAGTAAGTAGCCTAATCTATGCAGAAGCTTTGCCAAATGAGAAACTCCCATGTTTTATAGAAGGCTGCGCCCATGCTGTTTCGTTTTATGGTGCTGTTACGAAATACTTTGTGCCCGATAACCTGCGAACTGCTGTAACCAAACACACAAAAGATGAACTTATCCTGCAGTCTACCTTTGCAGATCTGGAAGATTTCTATGAAACTATAGTTCTTCCGCCACCCGCTAGAAAGCCGAAAGGCAAACCTACAGTTGAAAATCATGTACGTTATCTTGAAACACATCTGGTTGAGAAATTAAAAGAAAAGATATATGTGTCATTTGAAGACCTAAATGCTGATATCAAAAAAATAGTAGCGGTCCTCAATAAACGATCTTTTCAAGGAAAGGATTTCTCAAGACTGGATGCTTTCGAAAAGTATGACAAACCATGTATGAAACCACTGCCAGGCGGATGTTACACGGCTTGCGACTATAAAGCGGTCTTAAAAGTTCCCAACAATTACCACATCGAGTATGACGGCCACTACTACTCCGTATTGTACTCTTACTGTGGCAAGCCTGCAATCCTGAAGGCAACTGCATCGGAGATCAGGATTTGTGATCAGTATAATCGGCTGATCTGTACACATAAGCGGTCTTATAGAGAGTTTCCGCTGTATGTCACAGTAGATGAACATATGCCGCCAGAACACCTTTATTATAAAGAAGTCAATTCAAAGGATGGTAATTATTACCGTCGCTGGGCTTCTGCCATTGGTCCTGCAATGTCAGAACTGATTGACAGACTCCTAAAATCATCAAAACATGAAGAGCAGTCTTATAATGCCTGTGCAGGTATCCTGCATAAAGTAAAAACAATCCCGAAAGGTGCTGCTGAAGAAGTTGCCCATAAATGTATAGAGATCAATTCCTGTAAATATTTTACCTTCAAGCAGATGCTAAAAAAGATGGATGTGGAGGAACTCCCCGAGCATTCACCAGGAACACTGCCTAATCATGAAAATATCAGAGGAAAGGACTACTATAAGTAAGGGTGACATACTATGGCATACAGATTAAAAGACTATCTTTATAACGATAAACTCACAAAGGAACAGAACATACTCATGGATCGACTGTATAAACTCCGTATGTCCGGTATGGCTGAAGCCTTTGAAAAGCAGCTTTTGGAACCAAACACAGGTCTCGAACCATTTGAAGTCCGCTTTGCTGATATTGTAAATCATGAGTGGGATCAGCGTGAGAGTAAAAAGTTTAAACGTCTCATGAAGAAAGCGTCCCTGAAATATCCTGCAGCAGATCTTGACAGTTCAATCTATGAGCCAGAACGTCAGCTGAATACACACGTCATAGAACTTCTGTCCAAGTGTGATTGGATTGATGAGCCGAATAACCTACTGATGACCGGAGGGGCCGGTGCTGGGAAAACGCACATCGCCTGCGCCTTATGTATCACAGCAATGCATCAGAATCGTACTGTTAAATATATACGTGCGAACACTCTTTTAAAGGAATCCGATCATGCCAGGCGGGAAGGTAATTACTTCGACTATTCGAATGAAATGGCCGCTTATGATCTCATGGTGATAGATGATTTCGGCTTAATGGATCTGGATATCGAAAAATGCCGCGACCTGTTTGAAATCATTGAGTCCAGAGACTGCCGCAAGGCAACTATTATTATCTCACAGATTCCAGTATCCGGATGGTATCAACTTTTTGGAGATTCCACCTATGCAGATGCCTGCTTAAGCCGAATGACATCCAAGGCATATCGTCTTGAATTTCCTGGCAGGGATCGTAGAGTAAACAACGGTAACTAATAAACCTGCTGAGCTTTGCTCAGTTTGAAGCGGAATGGCGCTCCGTTCTTCTGGAACGGATGCGCAGTTCTTGCGGAATATGCACCCGGGGGAATTGCATGGACTTTTTAAAAACTGCTTTTTTGATTATTTTTATATTTGTTTGAGATATTCTTTTTTCGCTCTTTTCCAGGCAGTTTTCTTTGTGGCAAAATGTGTTCCTCCATTTCTGCCTGCAATTCAAAAAGCAATTGCCTTCTCCTTTCAGCATCCTTTTCCAGAATTAATTTTATCATTTGTTCTTTAAATAAACCTATAGCAATATTTTCGTTTGTGCGCATAGGATATCTGCAGTTTTTTTCACGACCTTTTACCGATACTTTATCGTCAGCTTCTTTTCGTATATCCTGTATCATGTTGTATACCAGCACCTGTGCACGAAAATCTTGATCTACATAAATGGTCGATTTTCCTGTCACACTTTCAAACTTCATTTTATTTTTAAGAGTATGATATTTCTTTTCTATCTCCCATCTGTGGTAATATAAATCCTCCAGTTCTTTCTGGGAGATTTCAAAGGGAAGATTTGTCATAAGTGCCAATTCTTTTCCGGAAGGAAGTATGGAGGTCATAATTCGCGTATGTGTACTTACTTTTTCTTTCATATGTTCGAAACGATCAGGATGTCTTTTCCTTATTTTCTCTAATCGCTGATGGGTATGCCGCAAAATAACGGCTTCGTCAGTGGATACCATATTGTTGCGCTCAAATTTATAATCATTGGAGGATAGACGGAATAAGTAATTGATCTTTTCCGTTTCCAGAAAGTCAACAAATTCCATGGATGGATACCCCCTGTCAAAAATGACTAATACCGGCTGTTTGATATTCATGCGCTTTAAATGATTCAGGTTTTTCTTGGCAAGCTCTGTCTCATTGGTAGAAATATGTGAAATCTCGATATCCAAGTAAAATTGATTCAAAATGTCGTACATACCACTTACAAGTGCTCGTATCTGCCCAAGTTCTGAATGCTGATTATTACTTTTCCCAAAGCGTTCTCTGTTCTCCACTGAATTCGGTATTTCTGCCTTACTTCCATCTATGGCCAGTAACAAAAATCCGTTCCAAAGTTTTGGCTCAGAGGAATGATAGAAATCAGCCAGATATTCATCATTCAAATAAGAAAACACTTCAGGATTCAGTCGTTTTCGTTGTTGTAAATACCCTTGTTTCGATATTTCCATGTAGAGATCACCCTTTTGTTTAAAATAATTTCTCAGTTCCAATGCAGTAGTAAGCCCTTTTTTAGAAAGACAGCACAGTAAAATATCTTTTAAGGACATCTTTCTATTTCGAGAAAAAGTATTACTGTCCATTTTTCTTGCACGCACTGCTAAATTAGGATCTGATAGTTTCTCAGAAAGTTTTTGGATTCTTTCAATATAACTTCCTCTCATATACACCCCTGCCTAAACTTTACCATAAATAAAAGAATCTGCCTATCTCTAAGCAGATTCTCTTAAGTTTATGATGTTG
>NZ_JAOQJL010000039.1:0-32658 GCF_025566965.1 Blautia ammoniilytica
TGGTAGCCGCTCCCTCCTTATATTTCTATTATAATGGAAATACGAAAAAAAGCCCAATTCTTTTTTAGAATCAGACTTTTTCAGTGCCCTTATTACCACGGCAAACAGGCACTTTTTATTCACTGTTTTTACCTCCCTCCCAACCATGAAACCAAACCAAACTGGCAATCAGCAGACAAACAGTGCAGCATACAGAAATAATCATACCGCTGAAAAAATCGGTTTTTACCTGTGCATACAGTTGGGGGCTATCCCATGCAAGCACAGTGTAATCCATAGCACGAACGCCCCAGGCCCAGGGAATATATTTCCATGTAGCGTCACCAAGCCCTGTTATCATAAGGGCAGCTATTAAACTCCCTGCAATTCCCAATCCCATAGATGCACCTTTTCCGAAGCTCATTCCCACAAACAAATGAATCAGGTAAATGGGAAGCATGGTAATCAACAATAGAATCCCTGCTTTCAGGTAAAGGCTTGCCGGAACATCCCTATATAGTGCAGCGAATGTTCCTAACGCTAAAAATGTTGCGCCAAAAGCACAGATCATCAGAAAACCAAGTTTACCAATATACGTTGCCATGCGAGATGGGATTGTTCCCAACAAAAGCTGATAATGCCCGGCCTGATTTTCGATCTGAACAACCAGGCCCACAATAATGCCGATCAGAAACGGGAACGCAACGGCCAGCACTTCCAGATAGGCACTGATTTTGGTTGCCAGTTCCCATCTGGATATATGATAGTAACCCGCAAAAATCACCGCACATATAATCGGAATCATGCTGTGCATATAGAGCAAAATGCTATGTTTACACTTCTGATATTCTGCTTTCCAGCAGCGAACCACAGATACCATAGTTACCCCACCTCCTTTTTCTCAAACCATCTTGCAGTTAAAAATGACAGCGCCGCAAACCAGGCCAGCGAAATGACCAATACAAGTATAATCATCCAAAATGCCATTGCCGTACTCTGATCTGCAACCGGCTCACCATTAGGCAAAATACCTAACACGGAAATCATAAGATGCGGCACCCAGCTATACGGGCAGATCATCCACAAAGAGGTTGTAGCCGTGAAAATCCCTAAAACGCTTCCAAGTCCGGCATTAAGAATAACCGTGACAAAGATACCAACTTTTTTTGATAACCATAAGCACAGCGGAACTTCCCATAGGCTTGCAATGACAATACAAGCTGTTCCGGCCGCAGCCTGCCAAATTCCGATTGTCAGGGGAATTTCGTTGATAACTAATATTGCAAAACCGCCCAACAGATTTAGCGCCAGGAAAATGAAATTCCCCACACAGGAGTAAATACCGGCCACTCCAATTTTTGCTTTCCAGACTTTGTTCTGCGAAACAGGCAATGAAGCAACGGCACGATATTTTAGTTTGCCATTATCCCGCTGTTCAATCAAGGCACAGGTGAGCGTAAGGAATCCAGGATAAAGCAGGATATACCACCAATTATAAGAATTGAGCTGGAACCAAAGAGGGGCAAAAAAGTTCATAAGCGCAGTTACAAACGGGGCCAGAACGATCAGCGTTTTTGTGAAAGTTCTCTTATGCTTTAGGTTCTCTGCCTGAATATATGCCATCTCCATTTAATATCCCTCCTTACCATTTCTGCGAATAACATCCATAAAGAGTTGTTCCAAATCTTCACCGGCGCGAAGCTCTCCCTCATATCCAAGGACGCCGCCAGCAATGATACCCACATGATCTGCAATCTGCTGGACTTCTGACAGAATATGGCTGGACAAAATAACTGTAATCCCTTTGCAGGGAAAAGAGCGAATTAACTCTCGAAGTTCCTCAATCCCTAAAGGGTCAAGGCCGTTAGTCGGTTCATCCAGAATCAAAAGCTGGGGACTGTTCAGCAATGCAATAGCAATACCAAGCCGCTGCTTCATACCAAGAGAAAACTGCCCGGTCCGTTTCTTGCCGGTATTCGTGAGCTGGACAATTTGCAATACCTCGTTAATTCGTGCATCGTCCAGGCCGAGCAATGTAGTTCTGACTTTGAGATTTTCGTATGCAGTCAGATTTTCGTAAAGCGGGGGCATCTCAATCAAAGCACCGATATGCTCCAGATCATTCCGCTTCCACGGGTGGCCGTCAAACTCGATGCTTCCCGATGTGGGGCGCAAAATGCCGGTGAGCATTTTTAAGATCGTGGATTTGCCAGCCCCATTCGGCCCCAGCAGACCATAAACCGAGTTGCGCCGGATGTTCAGTGACACATTGTTTACCGCCATTTGCCCCTTGAAATTTTTGCAGAGGTCAGTCGTTTTCAAAATCATATCCATATAATCAAGTCCTTTCTTTGATTTTTCGGATAGCATACCGGGCAATTTTGAAGATTTCATAAAGATTCCCGAAAACAGAATATGAACAATACACCGTAACCGTGGAGCATATCGCAACAAAGCACCAACCTACGCATTTAGGGCCTTAAAAAGCCCTATATTTCAAGGTTTTTTCCGCATAGTCGGTGGGGTATGTGAGTGTTTTATCCTATCCCCGCCATAGTGCCGCTCTAAATGCGTAGAATTTACCAGCAGAAAATCGCCGGTTTCTCTGGCTCCATACTCCCAGATATGGTATCATGGAAAAAATCAATCTGACGGGGGTATCAGGATGGACGGACAAGAAAAGCTGCTGGACTATGAAACAATCAAAGCCGCCGTTGCCGGTGAGAAGTGGGCCACAGAAAAGGTGCTGGCCCACTATGCGGACTACATCGACGAGCTTTCCACGGTGGAGAGCAGGCAGCCGGGCGGCAAAGTGAAAAAAGTCATTGACGAGGATATGCGGCAGCACATTTCCTTAAAGCTGCTGGAAGCGTTGCCGAGCTTCCCGCTGGAACAAGAATAACGATCAAGAGGGCTGCACCCTCTTACGCCGCTTTGCGGCTATCACCTGCACACCCCCGAAACAGATACACCCGCTGCGCGTCTGTACCTGTTTCGGGGGCTAATAATGACTGTAACCTACGCCTTTCGGGGCTGATAACCGCCAGTTTCAAGGCTTCTCCCGCACGTTTGCAGAGGTGGGCGAATACTTTATCCTATCCCCGTCAATACTGGGTTCTAAATGCGTAGGAACAGGCAAAAAGAAAAGACGCCGGACGCAAGCGGCCACATGGCCGCCGCGCCCGGCGTCTGCTGTTATTTATTCGTTCTCGTCTGTGAAATAGAATTTCTGGCTGTCATAGTCAGAATCCGTCATACGTTTCAGCTTGGAAAGGGTCTGCTGGGCCAGCGTCCACATATCCCCGTCCATACCCGGCATGCTTTATATCGGTACATTGCTGTTGATGGACCATGAAGATGGAGCATATCAAATTTACGATCCGACAGAACAGTCCGGAGATGACTACGATCGTGTTATATGGGATAGTGTTGCACGTACAGCTGAAATGACATACAGCAGTTTATCAGAGGATTATGGAAATGGAGGAAACTATATTTCTTCATTAAAACCTGGTGAGAGTATACAGGTGAATATGGCATGGATCGTAAATGAGAATGACTTGAATAATATGTATCTGAATCTTAACGGTGATGGAGCGGCATATGAGTTTTCAGATTCAATGTTAAAAATAGGATTGGTGGACATATATCAGTAATGAAAATCTTATTATAGAGAAGAGGCTGTCCGTAGTGGGCAGCTTCTTTTAGGTAAAAAAGCATAGTTTGAATAAAGCTGTAAAACTTCACGTTGAATTTTACAACTTTTTATGTATACTAGAAGTAGCAGAAACAATATAAATCAAAGAAAGGAGCTGAAAGAATATGGCAAATATTTTACCAGTATCTGATTTGAGAAATTATAATGAAGTCCTGAAAAACTGTCATAAAGGAGAACCAGTATATCTGACCAAAAATGGCAGAGGACGTTTCGTTGTCATGGATATTGAAGATTATGAGCGTGATCGGGCAGAGAAAAAGCTTCTGATGAAGCTGCAGGAAGCCGAAGAAGCAGTGAAAGACGGAGAAGGCTGGCTGGATCTGGATGAATTAAAATCACTTGTGGGGGAATAAGATGTTAAAACTGCGGATCAATCCGATTGTTGCAAAGGATCTGAAGAATATTCGGGATTACATTGCTGAAGACAACGAGGAATATGCGGCAAAGACCATGAAGGAAATTTACGGTAAATTTGAAAACCTTCAGATGTTTTCTGGAATTGGGTCGGATCTCTCCAAACGGGTCAGTTTTCGAACAGATTATAAATATGCGATATGGGAAGAGTATGTGATTATCTATAAAGTGGGCAGTGAGTATGTAGAAATTTATCGTGTAATTAACCAGTATCAGGATATCACTAGAATCTTTGACTGATGACAGTAAATTTGGTACTCAATGTGACACCCAAACTTTTACTCAAGAATATTTCAAAGTGAGTCTCAACGAAGTCTCGCGAGATCTGAGAGTAAGTGAGACTCTATGATATGGCAAAATGCGATAATCCCGGGATTTGTAGGTAAATTATAAAGTTATAGTTTCATGTCAGTCTCATCTCTGAAATTGTTTGCTGAGACTAACATGAGATTGAGAAGGTTCAAAATCATGGACATAAGAAAAAAAGGATTGGAAACTATTTCGAGAAAGAATATCAGGCTGGCAGTAAAATTATATGGAAGATCTTGTTAAAAAGTATGTAAATTTTCTAAATGATGATAAAAAGCCTGCATCAGATAAATTCTGGGAACTTGAAAAATGGATAAAGGAAGATAAGCGTCATCCGGGAGTTATCATGGAGATGAGCAGGTGATACACATGGAGATTGGTGCAACAAAAGCAGTTCAAAATCGACTAAAAACAACAAAGATTGAAGAAAGCAATGGTGCTTCACTTGTGTTTTGCTGGGACACACATTTGACGAAAATAAAAGGAAGAAATGTCTTGTTTATTGTAAATGCTAGTAATCGTTACACAATAGCAATGACAGATATTGAACCAAGAAACTGGAATTGCTATGCAATGTATATCAGCCGTGTGATTTATGGGATGATGCAGGAAATGGGATATTCCGAGGATCAGATAGGGCAGTATTTTAAAATGTCAGGCGATACAATTGTAACCAAAACTCATGGTAAGAAAGCAGTTGGTGGCATTAATCGAATGGTAATGGATACACAGTATTTTGATAAAAAGTTGGAGAAAGAAACAAAGTATCAATGGGAACTTAGTGAGTATCTGAACAGAGATATCTGCAAGCCAGAGGGATTTGATGCATATGGATATCCAAGTGAACTTTTTAAATTAGACATGGAACGATTAGGGATTGCTACTAAGAGAAAGCCTGTAGGGGAAATACTGTGCAATTAATCAGTTTATTGAATTGTCAAAAAGGTGTTTTGTGGCTGAACATCTGAATATGAAGAACAGTTTGTTTTGATGGAATTATTTTCCGTCAGAGCAGACTGTTTTTTTATACCCTTTTTTCAATGATGCAAACTTCAGGGTTTAGCAATAACACATATGGAAACTGTGAAATTAGGAGCTGGAAGAACAGAGATATCTGACGTTTAGAGGGAAAGTTCCGATAAAGTATTTTGTAAAGCGTTTATATGAAGAGGAAGATTCCTTTGTGCTATATTTTCTGTTAAAGATAAACTAATTGTTTGTAATGTCTGTATAGTAACTATAATATCTATTTGTTCTAAGCCATAAAAACGATACTTTTTTCATTTTTAAACTCTGAGATAAAGATCTTTTTCTTTTTATAAAACAATAAAGTTTGTTTTGAAAGTCCTGAAATGTTTGATAATTCGATAGGGATTAATAGTATTTTGTACATTTTGCTGGTTTGTTCACTCCTATATAAATGTTTTATAAATAATAAATTACAAAAAAAGACTTGAGTATATAGTAAGTACATACCATATAATGAAAAATAACAAAAGAAAAAAGGAGACCAACCATGTTAGAAACAAATAATTTTTTTCATGCCACGCGTATAGTTGAGGGATACGGAGTGTTAAAAACAGTAGGCGAAGAGTGTAATCATTTAGGCTTTAAAAAAGTTCTTGTAATTACAGACTCTTTTTTAGCATCCTCTGAGCACTATAAAGTCCTGAAGGATAGCCTTGACAAAGAAAATGTTGTGAATTATTTATTGACAAATGTAAAACCGAATCCAAGAGCTGAAGACTGTGATGAAATGGCTGCATTTGCAAAAGAAAACCACGTAGATGCATTAATAGCTCTTGGCGGGGGCTCAGCTATGGATCAAGCAAAAGCTGTTGGCGCTGTTGTAACAAATGGAAAAACTACAATAGAATGGGGAGACACAGAATTAGAGAAGAAGATATTGCCACTCATTTGTATTCCTACTACTTCTGGAACAGGAGCTGAAGTTACATGGTGTGCAGTTATTACAGATACAAAAAGACAGTATAAAATGACAGTAGGAGACCCTGTTCACATGATTCCTACACTGGCAATTTGTGATCCTGAAATTACATTAGGCTTACCAAAATCTTTGACAGCATCATGCGGAGTTGATGCATTAACACATTGTATAGAAGCGTATACAGTACAAGTGCATCAGCCTATTACAGATGCTTTAGCACTTAAAGGTATTTCTATGATTTCTGAAAATCTGGAAAAAGCATATAATGATGGAAGTGACAGAAATGCAAGAAGAAATATGATGATCGCAAGTACAATTGGCGGCATGTCATTTATTTCATCAAATGTTGGAGCTGTACATGCATTTGCGGAAACGGTAGGAGCTTGGTTTGACACACCTCATGGAGTTGCCAACTCTTTGTTCTTACCTTATGTCATGGAATATAATATTCCAGCTTGTCCAGAGCGCTTTGTAGATATTGCTTGTGCGATGGGACTCAAAAGAGAAGATGGTATGACAGATGAAGAATATGCATTAAAAACCGTAGAATATGTTAAAGCATTGAATAGAAAATTAAATATACCTACAATTAGAGATATAAAAGGTATTACAGAAGAGAATTTTGAAACTATAGCTGAACGATCTGCAAATAATGTTTTGTCTGCTGACAATGCAAGAAAAATCACAAAGGAAGATTATTTGAACTTAATTATAAAAGCATATAATGATAAATAAAGGGATATACAAATGAAAAAAATAAAAAAAATAGTTGATTTATCATGGGAGTTTACAGCTGATACACCAATTTATCCGGGAGATCCGGAACCATCTGTAACAGTTGCAACAACTTTAGAAAAAGAAGGATATAACTTATCAACATTAGTAATGGGAACGCAAACAGGAACACATGTTGATGCACCATATCATTTTTCAAATACTGGAGAAACTATTGATAATATGGAACTGGATTTCTTTTTAGGAGACGCAGTGGTTGTACATGTTACTGAAAAGAAAGCAGATGAAGCAATTACAATGGAAGATATTGAACCATATAAAAATGACATAACAGAGGGTAAAGTTGTATTATTCAATACAAACTGGTATAAAAAACGTGGGACAGAAGAGTTTTTCCATCATCCATATGTAAATGGAGAAGTTGCGAAGTTTTTAGTAGATAAAGGTATTCGTTTTATCGGTATTGATACTATTAATGCTGATCAAACAGGTGGAACAGAATTTCCGGTGCATGATTTGTTTTCAGAAAATAGATTAATGATAGGAGAAAACTGGGCTTTTTTTGATAAAATTGATTTTAAAAATCCGTATGTTATTGCCTTACCAATGAAACTAGTTGGATGTGATGGTTCTCCGGTTAGAGCGATCGCTGTTCAGTGGGAGATAGAATAATGAATCCGCACACAATATAAAGTTATACAAGAAGACTGCTTGCTATTATTCCACATATTTTTATTTGTGCTTTAAAAAAGAATCCCTGATTTTGTATCAGCCAGTACAGAACGTGATGATATCACAGAAAACATATGAATTTTGGATTATAATAAATTCATAAAAGAAAAAGACAAGGAGATAATATAGGTGGCATTGCTGCTTATTCAGGAAAGGTGGAAAATAATATGAAGGTAATAATAGTAGGTGGTGTAGCCGGAGGAGCTACAGCCGCAGCAAGAATACGCAGACTGGATGAACATGCAGAAATTACTGTATTTGAAAGATCAGGATACATTTCCTATGCGAATTGTGGTCTTCCATACTATATTGGAGACGTGATCACAGATCCGGAAGAACTTACATTACAGACACCAGAGAGTTTTTTTAAACGCTTCCGTATTAATATGAAAATTCATCATGAAGTTATCTCCATATATCCGGATCGTAAAACTGTTTTAGTGAAGGATTTACAGAATGGTGTAACATTTGAAGAAAATTATGATAAACTTATCCTTTCTCCAGGCGCTAAGCCAACACAGCCAAAGCTTCCTGGAGTAGGCATTAATAAACTTTTTACACTTCGTACAGTAGAAGATACTTTACGAATCAAGGAATATATTAATAAGAATCATCCCAAATCTGCTGTATTGGCTGGTGGTGGCTTTATTGGCTTAGAGTTGGCAGAAAATTTGAGGGAGCTTGGCATGGATGTTACGATTGTCCAGCGGCCTAAGCAGCTGATGAATCCTTTTGATCCAGATATGGCATCCATGATCCATAATGAAATGAGAAAGCATGGGATAAAACTGGTACTGGGCTATACAGTAGAAGGATTTAAAGAAAAAGACAACGGAGTGGAGATTCTATTGAAAGATAATCCATCCCTTCATGCTGATATGGTAGTACTGGCGATCGGAGTTACACCAGACACAACGTTAGCAAAAGAAGCTGGTCTGGAACTTGGTATCAAGGGAAGTATTGTAGTGAATGACAGAATGGAAACTTCTGTACCGGATATTTATGCTGCAGGTGATGCAGTTCAGATAAAACATTATGTTACGGGTGATGATGCGCTGATTTCTTTGGCTGGTCCAGCCAATAAACAGGGTAGGATTATCGCTGATAACATTTGTGGCGGTGATAGTCGTTACCTGGGGAGTCAGGGAAGCTCCGTTATCAAAGTATTTGATATGACAGCAGCTACTACAGGCGTCAATGAAACCAATGCCAAAAAGTCAGGATTAAAGGTAGATACAGTAATTCTTTCTCCTATGAGTCATGCCGGTTACTATCCTGGCGGAAAAGTCATGACCATGAAAGTTGTTTTTGAAAAGGAGACTTATCGCTTGCTTGGTGCTCAGATTATTGGATATGAAGGCGTTGATAAACGTATTGATGTGCTGGCAACAGCGATCCATGCAGGGCTGAAGGCACTCCAGTTGAAAGATCTGGATCTGTCATATGCACCGCCGTATTCCTCTGCCAAGGATCCTGTAAATATGGCTGGATTTATGATAGACAATATAGCAAAAGGTACCTTAAAACAATGGCATTTGGAAGATATGGATAAAATCTTTAAAGATAAAAGTGCTGTGTTGCTGGATGTGAGAACTATAGGTGAATTTAACAGGGGACATATTAATGGATTTAAAAACATTCCTGTAGATGAACTGAGGGAACGTATCAATGAAGTTGAGAAGGAAAAGCCTGTTTATCTGATATGCCAGAGTGGGCTGCGCAGTTATATTGCGAGCCGTATTCTGGAAGGAAATGGATATGAAACATACAACTTCTCCGGCGGATTCCGTTTCTACGATGCAGTGGTCAATGACCGTGCGCTGATCGAAAGGTCATATGCATGTGGTATGGATTATTAAAAAATACTATTATGATTTTCTGAGTATTTCCAGGTTTTTCGAATCAAGGATGGTGATTTTGCCACGGGAGAGTTTGACGAGACCTTCGCTTTGAAAATATCGAAGCATTCGAGTGATAACTTCCCTGTGTGAACCAAGATGGCTGGCAATGGTTTCGTGAGTGATTTTTAGTTCATTTGTTCTTTCGATAGAGGTTTCTTCTAAAAGAAATGAAGCAACACGTTTATCCAAACTCTTCCACATGATTTGTTCAATCAACCACATGACATCAGAAAAACGGGTAGCCATTAATTCATTGGTATAGTTTGCGACGGGAGCAGATTCCTGCATGATGCTTTTATAGATCTCAGCAGGGATGATCCAAAGGTCAGTATCTTTTTCTGCTTCAATGGTTACTTCAAATTGAATGGACTGTATGATACATGAGGCGGATAAGAGACACATATCCATATCGAACAGACGGTAAAGGGTAATCTCCCGTCCTTCATCTGAAAGTAAGTAAGTTCGAAGCTGTCCGGATTTAACCAGTAATAATCCAGTGCAATCCAGGTTTCCGTTGTGAATGATCGTTCCTTTTTTTACATGCTGTGTGATTAAACTATCTGAAATTAGGTTTTTCTGCGTTGCAGTTAATTTATTCCATATTGGAAAGTAATTTTCAAAATCCATAATATGTAGCTCCTTTATGAACATAGTATACTTGTTTCGTTGAAATGAGTCAATCGGATAATTGACATATGACAAAAATATTATTGACATATGCTCTTTATGAAGATAATATATAAGAAAAGAAAGAAGGGAGCAGTTTATGCCGAGACCAGTAAAATGCAGAAAAGTCTGTCATTTCCCCAATGTTTTAGAATTTCTTCCGGTAGATGATACGGAGATAAAAAAACCTATTGTTCTGACGGTAGATGAGTACGAGACAATTCGGCTTTTGGATAAGAATGGTTATAGTCAGGAGCAGTGCGCAGCATCTATGCAAGTCGCAAGAACAACTGTTCAACGAATTTACGAGATTGCCAGGAAGAAAATAGCAGATGCACTCATTGATGGACATCCACTCAGAATAGAAGGTGGAGATTTCAGAATCTGTGATGGTCAGAGCAGTAACTGTGGACTTGGAGGATGTTATAAGCAGGAGATTCATCAAAAATATGCAGCAGAAAAAGGAGAAGGTATAATGAGAATAGCAGTAACATATGAAAATGGAAAGATTTTTCAGCACTTTGGACACACAGAGACATTTAAGATTTATGATGTAGAGGAAGGAAAAGTCGTATATTCAGAAGTAGTAGATACGAATGGAAGTGGACACGGTGCATTGGCGGGAGTCCTTAATGCATTAAATGCAGATGTTCTGATTTGTGGAGGAATCGGAGGTGGCGCACAGACAGCATTAGCGGCAGCCGGTATTAAGCTTTTTGGAGGAGTTTCCGGAGATGCGGATGAAGCAGTCGAAGCTTTTATTAATGAAACACTGGATTATAATCCAGATGTTAAGTGTTCTCACCATGAGCACAGCCACGGGGAAAGACATACATGTGGCGAGCATGGATGTGGAAGCCATAGCTGACCAAGAATGACTGAGAATGTTTTGCCATTATGGATATCAAAGATTATGACCGTGAGCAAGCAGAAAGGCGGGATGTACATGAAGCAAGATGCTTTAGAATAGATATTAAATAAAGGTTGTCAAATATTTTCCTGTCATTTATAATTAAGTGACAATCAATCGGCATTGAAAAAAACCTAATGGATGAGGAGGAATTTCCAATGAACGTTACTGAAATCAGACGACCGGCTGATATGGAAAGAATTACAACACCGGAGCTGGCACAGATATTTATTGAAGAACAGGTTAAATTGATCAAAGAGCAGGTGGGAGATAAGAAGGTTCTTCTTGCACTTTCTGGTGGAGTGGATTCATCTGTTGTTGCAGCACTTCTGATCAAAGCAATTGGCCAGCAGTTAGTATGTGTCCATGTTAACCATGGCCTGCTTCGTAAGGGTGAGCCAGAGCAGGTGGTTGAAGTGTTCCGCAATCAGATGAATGCAAATCTTGTTTATGTGGACGCTACGGATCGTTTTCTTGATAAACTGGCAGGAGTAGAAGATCCTGAGACAAAGAGAAAGATTATTGGCGGAGAATTCATTGAAGTTTTTGCTGAAGAAGCAAGAAAGCTTGAAGGGATTGAATTCCTGGCGCAGGGTACGATCTGGCCGGATATTCTTGAGTCTGAAGAAGGTATTAAGGCACATCATAATGCCGGCGGGCTTCCGGAAGATATGGATTTTGAACTTGTAGAGCCTGTTAGAATCCTTTTTAAAGATGAGGTCCGTGTTGTTGGTGACCAGCTTGGTCTTCCTCATGGTATGGTTTATCGTCAGCCGTTCCCGGGACCGGGACTTGGTGTTCGCTGTCCGGGCGCTATTACCCGTGACCGTTTGGAAGCAGTACGCGAATCCGACGCAATTCTTCGTGAAGAATTTGAAAAGAATGGACTGGAAGGGAAAATCTGGCAGTATTTCACGGTTGTTCCGGAATTCAGATCTACCGGAATCAAAGACGGAAAGCGTTCTTTTGAGTGGTGCTGTATCGTTCGTGCAGTATGTACTACCGATGTTATGACAGCAACTGTTGCTGAGATTCCCCATGAATTGATGGTCCATATTACAGATCGTATTACACATGAGGTTGCTGGTATCAATCGTGTGCTTTACGATTTTACACCGAAGCCGACAGGAACTGTGGAGTTTGAATAATAGATTAAAATGAGAAAAGATCAGTAAATAAAAGACCAGTAAATAAAAGACATTTGAAAGAAGATACTGAGGACAAGAAAAGAGTTTTGTTTTCAGTATCTTTTTTGGATGGATGTTTTATTTTTCGGAAAATTCCCGGGCAATCTGGGCGATTAGCTCAAGCTGTTCTATAGACAGGTTTTTTAACAGTTCAGTAAGTGCATCCAGTGCATGTGGGGCTTTGGTGGTATCATCAAAAAAAGCAGCAGGAGATATCTGTAAATAGTCGCATATATAGAAAAAACACTGCATGGAAGGGAAGGCTTTTCGGTTTTCAATTCGGTTGATATAACTGCCATTTTGCCCCAAATCTAGGCTCATTTCTCTGGCAGACACTTTTTTCTGTTCTCGTAAGGATGTTAATCTTGAGGCAAAAGTCTCTTCATTTATCATAAACAAACTCCTTTTTCAACACTTTATAACATTATATGATATATTTAATATTTCGATAAGATAATAAAGACATATATTTAATGATAATAAGATAATTAATATCTTTGTGAAAAAGAGCTATCTAAGCTGTGAAGGCTTTTCCTTTAATGATTGGTGAGCAATAACATGGAATCCGTTAGTTGGCGAAAAATAATATTCACTGTACTAGTACATCGAATATTAAGTAACTACCATATTGACTTGTTTGATTTTTCATCTGCTGCGTTGTCGTTGGTCGCCGTAGCCACCGCTATGCCTTGCATATGAAGAAACCATTCTGCGTCAATATAGCAGAAACTTAACTTTTGATGTACCTAGGATGACAACTGAACCACTATAGTGATCTTAGTGGTTCTTACAGGCTGGCTCTGGACAGTTACATAAATACTCCTGGTCAGGCCGGTACAATAGGCAAAAGCGTAATCACCGATAGCAGCAGTGTATTCCTGTAAGGTGAGAGATCTAGGGCTGTTGCGCTTGTAAAAGGCGTACATTCCAATGTACGTTACATGATCTGTTAATGTTATGTCTGTAAGACTGCGGTATCCATATGGTGGTTGCGAAAAGATTATAAAAACATATAAAAGAAAAACGGAATGTGCTATGATAAAAACACTGGTAAAGAATTAAGTGATATAGAATTGGGGGGTAAAGAAATGGAAAGACATGCATTTGCTATGCAGATAAAAGAAGGAAGAATGAATGATTACAGGAGAAAGCTTGGGAGAATCTGGCCAGAGCTGACAGCGTTTTTGGATGCTGCTCGGATTCGAAATTTCAGTATCTGGAATGCAGAGGATCTGATCTTTGGATATTATGAAAAAGACAGGAATAAGGAATTGGACCAGCAGTCACAGACAACAAAGGAAAAACTGATCAGTCAGCTGGAAGATACATTTACCTGGTTGTCTGTGCCTGGGGAAGATATGCGGCTTATGTACTATAATTATGGTGTTGTAAGAGAGAATAAAGAAATGATCCGTCACAGGGTCTTTATGACAAAACTGAAGGATGGCTGCGCAGAGGAATATAAGGCACGCCATGATGCTTTGATCCGGCAGCGTGGAGATCAGGTAGATCCGGGGCCGGACAGTAATTTTACCATTTGGAGCGCAGGCGGATATATTTTCGGATATAATGAGATTGATACTTCTATGGAAACAGAAGAGACACCAGAAGCACGGGAGGCAACCATTGCCTGGGAGAAACGTCAGCTGGAGATCATGGATTGGATCACAAATGACGTGGACTGGATCACAGGAAGCGTACATGCTAGTGTAAAACGTCTGGGATGGCATAACTGATAGGCCAGCTTGGCAGCAGCTGACAACAAGAGAACGGCACCGGGAGGGGAAGCAGATGATTATCAGAAAAGCAGAAATAAAAGACCTGGAACAGATCATGGGGATATATGAATTGGCCCGCAGTTTTATGAAGAAGCAGGGGAATGCGTCTCAGTGGGGACAGACTTATCCGCCGGAAAAATTGATCCGGAAAGATATAGAACAAGGGAATTTTTATGTATGCGTGAAGCAGGAGCGGATTGCCGGTGTGTTTGCTTTTATCCTGGGGGAGGATCCTACATATCAGGAAATCTGGCAGGGAGCCTGGCACAGCGATCTGCCTTACGGAGCAGTCCATCGTGTAGCTTCTGATGGAAGCACCCGCGGACTGACAAAGGCCTGCTTTGATTTTTGCACAAAGATAATAGATTATATAAGGATCGATACTCACGAAAATAATAAGCCCATGCAGGGAGCCTTACAGAAATATGGATTTCGTGAATGTGGGATCATCCACACAGATGATGGCACACCAAGAATTGCGTTTGATTACCTGAAAAACTGAACAGGTGGCTGATCTGCTTTATGCTCTCCAATGATTTTTTCCATCCAGATCATGTCATACCAGCGACCGAATTTGTAACCGCAGTTATGGAACAGCCCCACAGTCTGAAAGCCAAGATGGGCATGGAACTGCTGACTGTTTTTGCTAAGATATTCATCTTCTGTCTGTGGATAACCAATGCATGCGTACAGATTCAGGATCCCCATTTTTTTTAAACGGTTTGCCAGAGCATCATAAATCCTGCGTCCCAGGCCACAGTTTCTGGCATTGCGATCCAGATAGATGGAAAGTTCGCAAGACCAGTCATAGGCAGCTCTTCTTACAAAAGAGCCAGCGTAAGCATAGCCCTGTACCTGGCCGCTTTGTTCTATTACCAGGTATGGGTATTTTTGCATAGTGTTTTTCATGCGGATCTGAAATTCTTTCAAGGTTGGAACTACATATTCAAAGGTGATGGCTGTGTGCTT
The DNA here is from genome assembly GCF_025566965.1 of Blautia ammoniilytica. Taxonomy (NCBI): domain Bacteria; kingdom Bacillati; phylum Bacillota; class Clostridia; order Lachnospirales; family Lachnospiraceae; genus Blautia; species Blautia ammoniilytica. The sequence goes on from NZ_JAOQJL010000039.1 coordinate 15,247, forward strand.
TACATAATAGGAATAGATTTCCAGAATGCGGGGAGCATCTTCAAGAACAGCATTTCTGACGGTGATGGTATCCATAGTTATTCTCCTTTGTATCAAACGTCTGAAATAAAATGAAAAAGCCTGAAAGCATAATGCTCTCAGGCTTCTATAAGTAGTCGAAGCGACGGGATTCGAACCCACGGCCTCTGCGTCCCGAACGCAGCGCTCTACCAAACTGAGCCACGCTTCGTCAACTGCAAGTGATATTATATTAATTTCTGAAAGGTTTGTCAAGCATTAAATGAAATTAATTTCATGATTCCAGAGATGGTTCATATATATTAATGAAGCGAGAATCAAAAGGGGCAATAACTTGAACGGGTATAGAAGATTTATTGCATATGTATATGAATACAGAAATGGAAGAAAAGCAGAGAATTGTGGCTTTATAAAGCTGGAAGTGCGAGAAGGCAAATGTACCATGGAAATTCATCTGCATGAAGAGAAGCAGATGGAACACTGCAGTATTTATGGATTTATCCGAAAGGAAGGGCTGATACTTGGAATTTGGTTGGGAAGTCTTCAGATCAGTAGGGATCCTGCTGTTAATGTGCTGAAGGCTGATGCAGGGAATATGGGAGATGCAGGGGTCGGTTTGGACCAGTTGTGTGGAATGATACTGGAAACAGACACAGGGGCTTTTATGGGAACCCAGTGGGATGACCTGCCTATCCGGCCGGATCATTTTCAGAAACTGGAAAAAAATGAACAGACAGGGCAGAACGAAGGGGCTTTGGCGGAAATTTCAGAACGAAAACAGGAATCAGAAAAGCAGGACAACGAACAACAGAAAAACGAAAAGCAGGAAAACGAACAGCAGAAAAACAAAAAGCAAGACAACAAGCAACAGAAAAATAAAAAGCAGGAAAATGAACAGCAGCAAGAGGGGGAAGCAAGAAAAGAATCAAAAGGCAGAGAACTTCAGGCAGAGTCTATTCAGGAAGAAGCAGAGGAGAGCCCCGCTTTATTTCCGGACTGTGATCAATGCTGGAGGATTTGCCCAGGGGATTTAAGGCAGATTTGCAGAAAAAACTGCGTATATTGTAATAATCGTTTCTTGCAGCATGGATACAGTCATTTCGGATATATTTTGTTGTGCAGGCAGACAGACGGGCAGTACATACTGGGGGTGCCAGGCATCTATGACCAGCAAGAGCGTTTCATGGCAGAGATGTTTGGATTCCCCTGGTTTAAGGAATGGCCTTTACCTGGAATAAAAAACGGAAAGAGCGGGTACTGGTACAGGATCTGTGCTCCCTGTGAACTGCTCCTGGACAGCAGGAGATGATGAAGCGGCCTGTCATTGGACTCTGGCTGGCCATTGAACTGCTCCGGGTGCTGTTGAGCGTAGTCTTTTAACTGGTAGAAAAGATCGTATTTCATCCGTTTTCCTCCTTAAAAATACGTAATACGGTTAATGCGTCATTGTATGGATGCAGCTGGTTTTATGCTACTGTACGCAGAGTGAACAGCAATGACTTTTTCCTGCTTTCAGAAATCACTTTACAGTTTCTGCTGTTTTCTGATATAATTATATTTCAGATAAGAAAGTAAAAAAACAATATTAGTGTCATAAAATATAAAAATATAGACAAAATAGCAGATGTAATATTAAAAATATATTCCAAATAGCTATCGGTGATAGCAGAACACCTTACGGAAGAATATCTGCTGAACAGGGACTTTGTAAAAATGGGCAGGTAAAATGAAAATTAGGATCAAAGAAAATCAGCAAGAGGCAATCCAGGGGATCACACAGGAATATCCATACGCCTACCATCATGTGAATATAAAAAAGACAAAGGTCCCCTGGCACTGGCATGAAGAACTGGAATTGAATTATGTGGAAGCTGGCTGTGTGAAGGTTTTTACTTCTGGTAAATCTTATATATTCCAGAAAGGACAGGCCTATTTTATAAATTCTAATGTTCTTTGTTCCATGGAAGATGGGGGCGGAGACCAGGCCTGCGTGCTGGAGTCTCATTTGTTTCATTCAACGCTTCTTGCAGGACATTTTAAAAGCATTTATGAAACAAAATATTTAGCACCTATTCTTCAGAATCGTCATCTTGAGATTTTGGGGATTGCCGGAGAAATCAAAAGACAGAGCGAATTGCTGGCAATGCTCATTAAGCTTGGGCGGATGCAGGCGATGGAGAATGTGGAATTTCAAACAAGGAATCTGCTTAGTGAAATCTGGCTGCTGTTGATGGAAGAGGCCAGGGATATGTTTCAAGGGTCAAAAAGAGGACAGTATTCAGAAAATCAGACCAGGATCATGGACATGCTGTCTTATATTCATGAGAATTACGATCATAAGATCCTACTGGAAGAAATAGCAGAGGCTGCATCTGTAAGCAGTCGGGAATGTATCCGCTGCTTTCAGGAGTGTATCCACAAAACTCCCTTTGACTATGTGCAGGATTATCGGATCAGGCAGGCCGAAAAATTGTTGACAGAAACCGATTTGTCTGTGACAGAAATTGCATATGCCACAGGTTTTTCTGGCAGTGCCTATTTTGGAAAAGTATTTAAAAATCTTACTGGAAAAACACCAGGGAATTATCGAAAAGGAAAAGATAAATGACTGAACAGGAAAAATATATGAAAGAAGCCATCCGTCAGGCAAAAAAAGCACTGGCACTGAAGGAGGTTCCCATTGGCTGCGTGATCGTATATGAAGGAAAGATCATTGCAAGGGGTTATAATCGGAGAAATACTGATAAGAATACCCTTTCCCATGCAGAATTGAATGCAATAAAAAAGGCAAGCAAAAAGCAGGGGGACTGGAGACTGGAAGGGTGCACTATGTATGTGACCCTGGAACCATGCCAAATGTGTGCGGGGGCTCTGGTTCAGTCACGAATTGATGAGGTGGTGATCGGCAGTATGAATCCTAAGGCCGGATGTGCAGGATCGGTATTAAATCTTCTTGAAATGGATGGGTTTAATCATAAAGTAAAGGTGACAAGGGGTGTTTTGGAAGAAGAGTGCTCTCATATGCTGTCTGCTTTTTTTGCAGATCTCAGGGAAGAAAAAAAGCGCCTGAAAATACTGGCGCGTCAGAAAATGGATTAAAATATGAAATTATTATAATAATAAAAGAATATGTGATATATTTATTTTTGCGCGCCGCACCTCGGAATGCATCCACAGACGTTACCTTTACAGTTAACTCGGCCCAGGCGCCCTCACGGCACACAGAAGCTTCTACTTAGTGCTGCTACATTCCTGTCCTGACACGGTTCATAGATTCCTGTTGCGTAAGACCCAGACGTCAACGCCACTTATAAAGGGCAGCTCCACAGATCACAAGCCTCAGATTGGCATCACCCCTGCTGTAGCGGATTGCAGGTACAGGGCACCGCTATCTCCCCGGCTGCGCGGAATTTATTATATGTAGTTTTGACGGATTTGTCAAGGCTTTTGGGAGATTTCAACTATTTCTTGTTGTGCGAAAAAATATTTTGGTATATAATAATTAAGATTTTAAGACCGTGTGAAAACACAGAAATGGAGGGTAGGAATTATGATCAAAAGGATCGGTTTGCTTACAAGCGGCGGTGACTGCCAGGCATTAAATGCCACCATGCGAGGCGTAGTAAAGGGACTTACCAACAGTGTGGACGAACTGGAAGTATATGGCTTTGACGATGGATATAAGGGCCTGATCTACGGGAAATACAGGATGCTGACTTCCAAAGATTTTTCTGGCATACTGACGCAGGGAGGTACGATTCTGGGCACATCCAGACAGCCCTTTAAGCTGATGAGAGTTCCGGATGCCAACGGTCTGGACAAAGTAGAGGCCATGAAGCGGACTTATTACAAGCTGTGCCTGGATTGTCTGGTGATCCTGGGTGGTAATGGTACACAGAAAACAGCCAATCTGTTAAGAGAGGAAGGGCTGAATATCATCCATCTTCCGAAGACGATAGATAATGATATCTGGGGAACTGACATGACGTTTGGTTTCCAGAGTGCGGTGAATATTGCTACGAATGCCATTGACTGTATCCATACAACAGCAGCATCTCATGGACGTGTGTTTATTGTTGAGGTTATGGGACACAAGGTTGGCAGCCTCACCCTTCATTCAGGAATTGCAGGCGGTGCTGACATTATTTTGATCCCAGAGATCCCTTATGATATCAAGAAGGTTGCTGAGGCTATCAACAGGAGAGCCAAAGCAGGCAAGCGATTTACGATCCTTGCAGTAGCAGAAGGAGCTATTTCTAAAGAAGATGCTAATCTGCCTAAGAAGAAATACAAAGAAAAACTGGAAGCAAGAGCCAAGAAGTATCCGTCTGTTTCTTATGAGATCGCAGACCAGATTTCTGCTGAGACAGGGGCAGAAGTAAGGATCACGGTTCCGGGCCATACCCAGAGAGGTGGAGAACCATGTGCTTATGACAGGGTTCTTTCTACTAGGATTGGCGCAGGCGCTGCAGAGGCTATCCTGGACGGAGAATATGGTGTGATGATCGGTATTGTTGACGGCAAGATCAAGAGAGTGCCGCTGGCAGAGTGTGCTGGTAAATTAAAAACCGTAGATCCGAAGGATCAGACTGTGCTGGCTGCAAAGCAGATCGGTATCAGTTTTGGAGATTAAGGGACAAATGTCTGAAATACAAGGAGCTGATTTATGAGTTATACTGCTCTCTACCGGAAGTTCAGACCGGATAATTTTGAGGATGTCAAGGGACAGGATCATATTGTGACAACATTGACGAACCAGATCAAGGCCAGCCGTATCGGACATGCCTACCTGTTCTGTGGTACCAGAGGTACCGGTAAGACAACTGTGGCCAAGATTCTGGCGAAAGCAGTAAACTGCAAACATCCTGTCAACGGAAGCCCCTGTAATGAATGTGAGATGTGCAAAGCGATTCAGGCAGGGACATCCATGAATGTAATTGAGATAGATGCTGCATCTAATAATGGTGTGGATAATATCAGGGAGATCCGTGAGGAGGTTGCATACAGGCCTACAGAAGGTAATTACAAGGTTTATATCATTGATGAGGTTCACATGCTTTCCACAGGAGCCTTTAATGCACTGTTAAAGACACTGGAAGAACCGCCTGCTTATGTGATATTTATCCTTGCCACAACAGAAGCCCATAAGATCCCGATCACTATCCTTTCCAGATGCCAGCGTTATGATTTTCACAGAATATCCATTGATACCATTTCTGCCAGACTGGAGGAGCTTCTTAAGATTGAAGGAGTGAAAGCAGAAGAAAAGGCGGTTCGCTATGTGGCAAAGGCAGGGGATGGTTCCATGCGTGATGCACTTAGTCTTTTGGATCAGTGTATTGCTTTTTACCTGGGACAGGAGTTGACCTATGACAAGGTACTGGAAGTTCTCGGGGCCGTGGATACGGAAGTGTTTAGCCAGCTTTTGCGTAAGGTGATTAACGGAGATGTGACAGGTGCCATTCGTACATTGGAGGATCTGATCACAGGCGGCCGGGAACTAAGTCAGTTTGTAGGAGATTTTACCTGGTATATGAGGAACCTTCTTCTTGTGAAGACCTCAGAAAATCCGGAGGAGGCGATAGATGTTTCCTCTGAAAATCTGAAGCTTCTAAAAGAAGAAAGCCAGATGGTAGACACAGAAACATTAATGCGCTATATACGGGTTTTTTCGGATCTGTCCAGTCAGATCCGTTATGCCACTCAGAAGCGTGTGCTTATAGAAATCGGTTTGATCAAGCTTTGCAGGCCTGCCATGGAAACAAACCTGGATTCTGTGCTTGACAGACTGAGAGTGCTGGAGCAGAGAATAGATGAGGGTGCAATAGTGCAGCAGACTGTGGTACAATCAGGTGGTGTAGTCCAACAGACCGGGGCGCAGCAGGCACAGGAAGAAAAGAAGCCTGCGAAAGCAGCACCTGAGGATCTGCAGAAGATCGTTGCCGGATGGCGGGCGATCGCAGGGCAGACTACCGGAGTGTTCAGAGATCAGCTTTTAAAGGCAGTTCCCAAGTACAATGGCGATACAGGCGAACCTGTATTATATGTGGAGTTTCAGGACTTTCTTGGCAAGAATTATGTGGATGATCCTGAAGCCAGGCAGGAACTGATGGATATTATTGCTGCACAGACCGGAAAAGCAGTTGAGGTACAGTTTTTGGTGGCAAATAACCATTCGTATACTAATTTGTCCAAGGTAACTGTGGACGAAGCAATCCGCCAGAATATCCATATGGATGTAGTTATAGAAGAAGATTGACAGGAGGAGTTTATTATGGCAAAACGTGGAGGATTTCCAGGCATGGGTATGCCGGGAAATATGAATAATCTTATGAAACAGGCGCAGAAAATGCAGCGCCAGATGGAAGAAAGCCAGAAAGAATTAGAAGAAAAAGCGTTTACAGCTTCAGCTGGCGGCGGGGTAGTTGAAGTAACTATTTCCGGCAAAAGAGAAGTAACCAAGGTAAAGATCGATCCGGATGCAGTAGATCCGGACGATGTGGAAATGCTGGAAGATCTGATCGTAGCGGCGACCAATGAAGCGCTTCGCAAGGTTGAGCAGGAGTCTACATCCATGATGTCCAAGCTGACTGGCGGTATGGGCATGGGCGGAGGCCTTCCGCTCTGATGGAATATTACAGCAGCCATATCAACCAGCTGATCCAGCAGCTGTCATCCCTTCCCGGGATCGGAGCCAAATCAGCTCAGCGCCTGGCTTTTCATATTATTAATATGCCAAAGGATCAGGTGAATCAGCTTACCTCTGTAATCACCCAGGCAAGGGAAAAGGTACAGTATTGTAAATGCTGCTGTACCCTGACGGACCAGGAGATCTGTCCTATCTGTGCCAATCCCAGGAGAGATCATTCCACTATTATGGTGGTGGAAAATACCAGGGATCTGGCGGCCTACGAGAAGACAGGCAGGTTTGAGGGTGTCTATCATGTTCTTCATGGAGCAATTTCCCCTATGCTGGGGATTGGCCCAGATGATATTCGGCTGAAGGAACTGATGAAACGCCTTCAGGGCGATGTGAAAGAGGTTATTATTGCTACCAATTCCAGTCTGGAAGGGGAAACTACAGCAATGTATATCAGTAAGCTGATCAAGCCTACCGGGATCCGGGTTAGCCGTATTGCCAGTGGAGTGCCGGTGGGAGGCGACCTGGAATATATTGATGAGGTAACACTTCTGCGTGCGCTGGAAGGCAGGGTGGAACTGTAGGAGGTATGACCTGTGGCAAAGAAAAAAGCGACCTCATCGGATGTTGCTGCAAGGGCAGGGGTTTCTCAGGCAACAGTTTCTATGGTTTTAAACAAAAAATACAACGTTTCTTTTTCGAGGGACACTGTAGAAAAGGTGGAAAAAGCTGCCAGGGAACTGGGATACCAGCTTCCCAGCCACAAGAACAAAAAGGCCGATAAAAAAGAAAAACTGATCGTGGTGTTCTGCCCTACACTTACCAGCCCCTATTATGTGCTTTTGCTGCAGGGGATTGAATCTGTGGCCAATGAACAAGGGTATGGAGTGTTTATTTGCAATACCCAAAGAGATGCAGCATTTGAGGAAAAGTATCTGCGGATGATGGCAGATATACGGCCCCAGGGGATTATTTATGCATGCAATCCTCATCCTGATTTTCAAAAGCAGGTGGAGGACATGGCAAAAGAAATTCCTCTTGTGATCATCAGCAACAAGGAGCGTACCACAACTGTGGATGCCATTAATCAGGATAATACGGTAGTTGGCAGGCTGATGGCCCGGCATCTTTTGGATCTGGGACACAGGGATGTGGCATTTATCACACCGCCGCTTACCAAAAGACAGTGGCAGCGGTCAAAGCGTATTGAAGGGTTTGTGAAGGAATATGAAAATGCAGGCCTTTCCGGGCATGTGATCATTAAGGTGGCAGATGAGTCTATGGACAGGCAGCTGCCCCGTATGGATACAGAATACTCTATGGGCTATGAACTGACCATGGAGCTTCTTTCCGAGAACCGACAGTTTACAGCCATAGCAGGACAAAATGATATGATGGCTATCGGAGCATTGGATGCATTGCAGGAAGCCAGGCTTCATGTGCCCAGGGATGTTTCTGTGATCGGATGTGATAATATTTTTTATTCCGGGATCCGCAGGATCGCACTGACGACGATTGAACATTTTGTGGCGCTGAAGGGCAGGGATGCCTGTGATATCATTATCCGTAAGATCGGCACCAAGGACAGCTTTTTTTCAGATATACAGCCTACAAGCCTTTATAATATTGAATATTCCCCCAGAGTAATTGCCAGAAAAACTACTGGTTATGCGAAGGTGGAAAAAAAGATAAAAAAGCAGAAGACAAACAAAAATAAATAAAACGAGCTAAAAATATTAATAATAATCTGAATGATCGCAGTTGCAGAAAACGATAAAAAGATTGATTTTCCCGTACATTCACATTGATATTTCCTTGTAACGCCTAATGATTATTTATAAAACGAGTATTTATTAATAAAAAAGCTATTAATAAATATCGCCTGGCTTGACCTTGCAAAAGAGTCTGCTATAATTAAATTATCAGTGACTATGAGGTATTAAACAGTTACGAGTATCAAAGAAAAAGAACGGTCTAAATAAGGCCAGGGATGTAAGCTTAAGCTTAAGAAAGAGGAGGAAAATACAATGAAGTTTTTTATTGACACAGCAAAGGTAGAGGATATTAAAGCAGCAAATGATATGGGGATCATCTGTGGTGTTACCACAAACCCTTCTCTGATCGCAAAAGAGGGCAGAGACTTTAATGAAGTTATCAAAGAGATCACAGAGATCGTTGACGGACCGATCAGCGGTGAGGTTAAGGCTACCACAACAGATGCAGAAGGTATGATCCGTGAGGGTCGTGAGATCGCTAAGATTCATCCTAACATGGTTGTTAAGATCCCGATGACAGGAGAAGGACTGAAGGCTGTTAAAGTTCTGTCCAAAGAAGGAATCAAGACAAATGTTACTCTGATCTTCACTGCAAATCAGGCACTTCTTGCTGCAAGAGCAGGTGCAACCTATGTATCTCCGTTCCTTGGCAGACTGGACGATATTTCTACAGATGGTCTTGACCTGATCCGCCAGATCGCAGAGATCTTTGCAGTTGCAGATATCAAGACTGAGATCATTGCTGCCAGCGTTCGTCATCCGGTACACGTTACACAGTGTGCTCTGGCAGGTGCAGATATTGCCACTGTACCATATAAGGTGCTTGAGCAGATGCTTCATCATCCGCTTACTGATGCTGGTATCGTTAAATTCCAGAATGATTACAGAGCAGTATTCGGAGATAAATAAGTAAAAAGGAGAACTATAATGGAGAATTTAGAGCTTCAGAAAATTGCGAATGAAGTCCGCAAGGATATTGTCACCGCAGTCCATGCAGCAAAAGCCGGCCACCCGGGCGGATCTTTGTCTGCGGCAGATTTATTTACATATCTTTATTTTGAAGAATTGAACATTGATCCTAAGGATCCGAAGAAGGCTGACAGAGACCGTTTTGTACTTTCTAAAGGCCATACAGCTCCGGGACTGTATTCTGTTCTTGCAGAAAGAGGATATTTTCCAAAAGAAGATCTGAAGACACTGCGTCATCTGGGATCTTATCTGCAGGGCCATCCGGATATGAAACATATTCCGGGTGTGGATATGTCAAGTGGATCTTTGGGACAGGGGATTTCTGCAGCTGTAGGTATGGCACTTTCTGCGAAACTCAGTGGAGATTCTTACAGAGTGTACACACTTCTGGGAGACGGTGAGATACAGGAAGGACAGGTCTGGGAGGCAGCTATGTTTGCCGGTGCCAGAAAGCTGGACAATCTTGTAGTGATCGTGGATAACAATGGCCTGCAGATTGATGGCAGGATCGAGGATGTTTGCTCTCCGTATCCAATTGACAAGAAATTTGAAGCTTTTAATTTCCATGTGATCAATGTGGCTGATGGAAATGATATGGAGCAGCTTCGTAAAGCCTTTGCGGAAGCAAAGACAGTAAAGGGCATGCCTGTAGCCATCATAATGAAGACTTTAAAAGGGAAGGGTGTTTCCTTTATGGAAGATCAGGCAGGCTGGCACGGAAAAGCTCCAAATGATGCAGAGTATGCACAGGCAATGGAAGATCTGGAAAAGGTAGGTGAAGCATTATGTCAGAAGTAAAGAAGATCGCAACAAGAGCCAGCTATGGTAATGCACTGGTAGAATTAGGCAAAAAACATGAGGATCTGATCGTTCTGGATGCTGACCTTGCTGCAGCTACACAGACAGGTATCTTTAAGAAGGAGTTTCCGGAACGTCATATTGACTGTGGTATTGCAGAGTGTAATATGATTGGTATTGCAGCTGGTCTCGCAACTACCGGTAAAGTACCTTTTGCCAGTACATTTGCAATGTTTGCAGCAGGCCGTGCTTATGAGCAGGTACGTAATTCTGTAGGCTATCCTAAGCTTAATGTAAAGATCGGTGCTACTCATGGTGGTATTTCCGTAGGCGAGGATGGTGCTACCCATCAGTGCTGTGAGGATTTTGCACTTATGCGTACCATTCCTGGAATGGTTGTCGCAAGCCCATCTGATGATATCGAGGCAAAGGCCATGGTAGAGGCTGCATATGAGCATGTAGGCCCTGTATATATGAGATTTGGAAGACTGGCAGTACCGGTGATCAATGACAGACCAGATTATAAGTTTGAACTTGGCAAAGGTATTGTCCTTCGTGAAGGTAAGGATCTTACCATTATTGCAAACGGACTTTGCGTAGCAGCATCCATGGAAGCAGCCGAGAAGCTGGCAGCAGATGGTATTGATGCAAAGGTGATCAATATTCATACCATTAAGCCGTTGGATGAGGAGCTTGTAGTAGCTGCTGCAAAGGAGACTGGTAAGGTTGTAACTGTTGAGGAGCATTCCATTATTGGCGGTCTTGGCGGTGCAGTATGTGAGTGTTTGGCTGAGAAAGCTCCTGTTCCGGTTAAACGTATCGGTATCAATGACGTATATGGTGAGTCAGGTCCTGCTGTAGCTCTGCTTGAAAAATATGGACTTGATGCAGACGGTATTTACAAACAGATCAAAGAGTTTGCATAACTGTGATCCTCAGAAAAGATTTCTAATATTGCTCCTGTGATGGTTTCCGCCAGGTCAATGACTGTGGCAAGGCGGGTAGTCTGCAGGGTAAGCGGATGGAGAAATCCTGAGATGTTTACAATTCCGGTAATATGAATATCTCCCACTGGGGGAAGATTTTTCTGAACACCAGCACCTGGGTATAAGGAACCATTTCCGATGGTGATATATCCCAGGTGCTTTTTTGCACCCAGAGAAGCATCAATTGCGATCACAAGGGCGTTTGAATGATGTTTTTGTATGTGCTTCAGGCTCTGCTCTAGATTTAATGCATGTACAGGGGCGTTCAAGGTTCCGTACACAAAGACACCAGGCAGCTTTTGTTGACTAAGATGCCAGCCTACGTACGGTCCCAGGCAGTCGCCGGTTGCCCGGTCACTGCCAATACATAGGAATACGATTTCCGACCATTTACCTGTATGATGTAAAATAAATTTTTTTAAAAGATACGCAACCTCCCCAGAAGGATTTTTACCCTTTCCGTTTATATAAAAAGCCATAATTCCTCCATTGTCTGTGACTGTCTTGTTTTCATGATATCCGGAAAAAAGAAAAATATTCATAGCTGTGAGCGCATTGAACAATTGCAGATATTTGCAGTTCTCTGGCAGGAAGGATTTATCCAGGTATTTTTAATTCCGAAGAGGCTTTCCGGCGGGCAATGAGACTTGTAAGATTCTGTCGGCAAATTTATGGGGATACCTCTTATATTATGATAAAATCTGCATTTCTCATATGCTATGCTGTACCGGAAGGGGTGATGAAACATGATTGAGGTTGTTTACAAGGATGAAAAAAGGGAAGTACAAAAGAATGAAGGGAATTTTAACCTTCCAAGAAATATACGGCAGATCGGACAGATCAGAGGAAATTACAGAATCTATATGGAAGACTATGTGTATACTTTCCTTGGGAGGCTATCTGCAGCTGCTTGCAAAGACGAGGAAAAAAAGGGAAGCCTGGCTGTATTCACAGGGGAGATGCAATGGGAAGACGGAACAGGATATCTTTTTATCAGGGGAGCACTTCTTGCAAAATGCCAGGATTTAACACCTGAACATATTGATCTTTCGGAGGAAGTATGGATCACAATACAAGATGAGCAAAAGCAGTATTTTCCGGAACAGCATATTCTGGGATGGTATTTTGCATTTCCTCAGATGGCGATTGAAATCACAGAACTTATGCAAAAAATACATCTTCAGTATTTTGGCGGAGAAAAGGTCCTGATGCTGGCGGAACCAACAGAAGGGGAAGAGGCTTTTTTTCATTATGAAAATGGTTTGATGGCAAAAGTTAAGGGCTATTATATTTATTACGAAAAAAATGCTGCTATGCAGGAATATATGGTTCAAAAGAATCAAATCCTGAAACCGGAATTTACAGAAAAGTGTAGTGACGAAGCAGTGACAACTTTCAGAAAGATCATCCAAGAAAAAAAGAACAAAAGCAACGAAGCAGAGACGGAGGTACATACCTCTGTTTTTTCCTATGCAGCCACTGCATGCATTCTTTTGGCTCTTCTGGCGGTAGGAACAGGATTGTACCGGAATTACCGGGAGTTTCAGGACATAAAGGAAAATGTACCCTCATCATCTATGGCAGTAGGGACAGATGTAAAGAAAAGAGAAGATGTTGAAAATGTCAATGCAGAAAGTACAAGTACAGAAAGTACAAATACAGAAGGTTCAAATACAGAAGGAGTAAATACAGAAAGTGCAAATGCAGAAAGTACAAATACAGAAATTGTAAATACAGAAGGAGCAAATACAGAAAGTACAAATACAGAAAATGTAAATCCGCAGAATCAGGATGAGGATAGCTGGGAGGAAGTTCCGGTTACAGAAAAACCTCAGGAGAGCAGAACGGAAAATAGTTCTGACGAAAATGCGGTAGAAGAAACAGGCAGTTCAGAATTTTATCGTCAGGAATCAGATGAGCGAAAAGCGAAGCGCAGGGAAGCTTTGACCAAAACAACCGCCGAAGACAGCACAGGAGCAGACATAAGAGGTGATATGGCAAATTCAGCTATAGAAGAATCGGATATAGAAAATGCTGTTGCAGAAAATACAGAAATAAAAAATGAAGATATAGAAAATGCGGAAGATCCAAGTGCTGCTGGTGTGGATACTGGCACTACAGAAGGGAAAATGGCGGAAACCTCCGGAAAGGCTCATGATACTTATGTAATCCGCCCCGGGGATACCTTATATCAGATTAGTATTGAAAAATACGGATCAATGGATGTAATACGGGAAATATGTGAATTGAATGGAATTGCAGAGAATCAGATTATTTATCCAGGACAGGTGATTGTACTCCCTTAGAGAAATGTGATATAATGTGTCGGGCAGATGCTCTGCGTCATAAGCGCAGAGCAGCTGACTTTCATATTTGGAGAGGTTTGCAAGGTAGACATGTACACACAGATAGAAGTGCAGGGAAAAGGTGAATATGGCGAACACATTTAAAGAAATAAAAAGAAAAATACGAAGAAGACGGCTGCGGATCCAGAGGGAAAAACTGGCGCAGACAGGCAATGGAAAGCATAAAAAAAGTGTGGGGAAATATATGCCTGATACAATGCGGCGTGGGCTGATAATTGCAGCAGCTGCAGTGGCATTGATTTTCCTGGTTGTTCTTTATATTCAGAAGCGAAGCTATCATGATTACAAGATTTTGAAAACCAGTGAACAGGAAGATACAGTTTCTACCAATTATGCGGAAATGGATGGAAAGATTCTCCGTTACAGTCATGATGGGGTATCTCTTGTGAACAAAAATCTGGATACTTTGTGGAGTGAAACTTACGATATGCAGACACCGATGGCTGATGTATGCAGCGGTAAGGCTGTGATCGCAGATAAAGATGGTACATCCATCCGGATTTATGACAAGAACGGACTGACTGGAAGTGTGACTACATCTTATAACATAGTAAAGGCAAAGGTATCCAAATCCGGACTGGTTGCTGCAATCCTGGATGGAGGAGATGACACCTGGATTAACTATTACAGCACAGATGGAAGTCTGATCGCAGAGAACCAGACGAAGATCGAAGATCCGGGATATCCGCTGGATGTTTCCATTTCAGATGACGGGATCATTATGATGGTGGCTTATCAATATGTGGACGGCGGGGAAACCACCAGTTATGTGGCATTTTATAATTTTGGTGAAGTAGGACAGAACGATGATGACCGGATCGTAAGCGGCTTTACATATGAAGGCGTAGTTGTTCCACAGATCCAATGCCTTAGCAGCCATCAGGCTGTTGCAGTAAGGGATGATGGATTTACTTTATATAAAGGCCGCCAGATTCCTAAAGAGAGCCAAACTATAAAAGTGGATAAAGAAATTGTCAGTACCTTTTATGATGATGAAACCATTGGCCTTGTGTTTAAAAATGATAGTAAGGATAAGCTGTATACAATGGAAGTGTACTCTGCTTCTGGAAAAATGAAATTTAAAAAAGAATTTAATATTCCTTACAGCACGATTCGCATGAGTGATGGAAATATCCTGATGTTTAACAGTTCTCAGATCTGTGTTCTTGATGGGAAAGGAAATGAGAAATATACAGGGACAGTGGACGGCGATATCAATGATTTCTTTAAGATTGGATGGAACCGGTATCTGCTGGTATTGGACAGCGGTGTTAATGTGATCAAATTCAGTTGATAAAATACCTGTGCAGAATATAAGCAGGAGAAAACAAGAGAGGGAGAAGATGAATCTGACCTGGCTAGGGATTGTCGTACTTGTATTGATTGCAGGTGCATGTATAACTGGATTTCAGAAAGGGTTTGTGAAAGAGGTTGTAGCTACATTTTTTGTATTATTTTCCATTATTATTTCCGGCGCATTAAATCCATATGTAAGCAGCTTTCTTAGGGAGAGAACGCCGGTTTATAATATGGTTAAGGAAAACTGCCGGGGGGTTGTAGAAGAGAAACTGGATGGAACCTCCGACGGTTTTGGAGAGCAAAAGCAAAAAGAGTTTGTTGATGACTTGAATCTGCCGGAGTTTATTAAGAAAAACATTCTTGAGAACAACACTGCTAAAGGATATCAGCAGCTTGCTGCAAATACGTTCTCCGAATATATAGCGGATTATCTGACCGGGATCGTGATGAACGGAATTTCTTTTTTGATCACGTATTTTCTGGCAAGGCTTTTCATTGGATTTTTAATAAAAGTACTGGATATATTAACCAAATTTCCAGTGGTACATGGGATGAATAAACTGGCAGGAGCACTGGTGGGCGGAGCAAAAGCGATATTGCTCCTATGGATTGCATTACTTTTACTTACAATTTGTTATAATACCCAGATTGGGAAAATGGGTATCCAGATGGTAGAAAAAGACCCGTTTTTAAGTTTTATGTACGATAATAATTTTCTGATCCGTATTTTTATAAATATTCTTCAGGGCTTTCAATAAGTAGTGATCAGTGCTGCTTTGCCCTAATACTTCTGAAGAAATAACAGATCGCCCATGCGATACTCATTCCAGCTGCGATACCGAAAGCAAAGAGAAAGGTATCACGTCCGTATGTCAGTGCTTTTATGGTGTTTCCTTCTACAATACTGCTCATACAGTAATAAAGTGTGCTTCCTGGAATCAATGGAATCACGGAGGTAACAAAAAAAGAGGTAGAAGTTCCTTTACATATTCTTGCAAGGATTTCGGCATACACATCTGCAATAAAACCAGCCAGCAGTGTAGGCAGAAAAACATTTCCCCAAAGCACTTTTCCTAAAATAAATACCAGCCAGCTAAGTATTCCACCTGCAGCAGCCAGCGGCAGGTGTTTGCTTTTCATATGAAAGAGAATACCGAATGCGATAGAGCCCAGGGCTCCGGTAATCAGTTGTATAATCATTGTTGTGTTCAAAGCCCAAACCTCCTGAATAAAATAATTGACCCCATAAATCCAAGCGCCAGCGCAGCTGCCAGAAGCAGAGATGCTATCAAACGGATAATTCCTGATAGAGTATCGCCGATAAGTACATCACGAATGGCGTTGGTTGACATAAGACCTGGAATCAAGAGCATAATATCGCCGATCATGATTTTATCTATATGAAGCACAGGGCAAAGCAAAGTGAAACAACAAATTACACAGCCGGTAAGAAAAGAGGCGGTAAACTGAAATGTTACTTCATTCATGCATAACGGGCGAAGATACTGTTGAAAACTCCAGATCAGAACAGCTCCAATCCCTGCTGCAATGGCGTCAGAAAGACCTCCGCCATAAAAGAAAGTGAAGCTGCAGGCTGCAAGAATGGTTCCGAGAAGCCTCCAAAGGGGCTGTGGCTTATCTGTATTGATCATATCAAATTCTTTTTGCAATTCTGCCGGAGACACAGGGTGGCTGCAAAAGCGGCGGCTTAAATCATTCAGCTGTTCCAATTTGGTAAAATCATTCCCGCCTCCTTCACGAATCCGGCGGGTTTGTGTTTGGGCAGCCTCTCCGGGAAATTCTATCGTAATAACAATGCTGGATGTGATCACAAACACATTCATCTGGGTGGCACCACAAGCATACCCCATTCTGTTTAACGTATCTTCTACTCTGAAAATCTCTGCACCGCTGTTTAACAGTGCATTGCCCATATCAAGAAAAATATGTAAATAGTCTTTGCATACCTGCATAATGGATGCTCCTTTAATTGGAAAAGACGCCAGCATAAAAAGGTATAGCGGCGACTTATTCCGATATATTTTAATAGCTTCAGTAGCTTCAGTATAAAGCTGAATTGTGGTCAATACAACCTTAAATATTGCAATGAGATGATGGTATCTGCAGTATGCAGTATGCCATGTAAAAAGCTGCAAAAGTATCAGAAAAATTAATGCAAAAAGGGGCTTGACGAGGAGTGGAAAGAAATGGTATACTGAAACACGCTTCAAAGAAATGTGTGTACAGAATTGTATGACATAATAAAAAAGAAGCAAAAAATAAATAAAAAAGATGTTGACAAATGAAACTGCTTATGATAAAGTAGTCAAGTCGCCAACACGGATGACAAAACTTCATCTTCAAAGAGTTTGAAAAACTTCAAAAAAGTTGTTGACAAACAAAAGAAGATGTGGTAAAGTAAATAAGCTGTCGAGAGACAGTGAAAAGCAACGAACATTGATAACTAAACAGTGAAACACATACGATTCTCGAAAATTCTTTAACACTACGATCACTTGACGAAGCGAAGCTGAGTTTAGTGAGAGTGCGGTTCGGTTTTT